>NZ_JAVKEW010000112.1:0-61334 GCF_040226375.1 Coleofasciculus sp. G2-EDA-02
AAGAAAGGGGGGGAAGAAAGGGGGGGAAGATAAGGGGGGGAAGAAAGGGGGGTAAAAGAAGGGGAACTTTTCTATTGTTTATTGTACCTGCACGCATTCGCTGTAGGGGCGCATGTCGATGCGCCCTTTGTATCAACATGCTACTATCAAGACTTGGAAATTGAGGATATTCGTGCTTGCTTGGGTTATGCGATCGCACTGTTTGTAGTAGGCACTAAAGTGCCTTAAAATTAGGTTAATAAAGAATGAAGGGATCGCATCCCTTACTACAAACTACGAACAGTGATAATCCTGACCAAAATTAATCAGGGTTTCTCGATAAAATTCTGGCATTCCGGTATCAAAATATCGCCCTTTGACCCAATATCCGATCAATTCCTCGTATTGGCGTAAGGTATCCAAACAAGTGGTTAACTGAAATTCACCCTTATAGCGCCGATTCTGGTTAATACTATCAGCGAGAATATCAAAGAGTTTCGGCTTGAGTACATACATGCCAAAAATCCCCAAAAACTTATCCTCCGCCATCCCTTCCACACGCAGATGCGATCGCGCGTAATCCAGATCGGGTTTTTCACAGACTTGTGTCACCGCTAAAACTGAATTAACCTCCTGCCAAACTCCCGCCACACAACCCGCTTTATGAATAATCTCGGCAGACATTTCTGTCAAACCAATTACACTTTGACCCATTTTTTCATAAATCTCTAGCACCTGACGAGTACAAGGAATCTCTGTATCCGAGACATACAGATGATCGCCGAGTAACAGTAAAAAAGGCTCTTGATTCACCCAATCTTTGGCACAGAATACCGCATGACCGTAGCCTTCTTGCTCCGCTTGGGTCAAAATAGTAATACGCTCTCCCAACTCTTGCAAATACTGACAATACTCCTGATTTTCATCAGAGAGTTTGTCCCAGAGTTCTTGTTTAGGAGGAGTTTTAAAGAACGCCTCAAAAATGGCGCGATCGCTCGGTTGCACCACAATCCCGATTTCTTCGATACCGCCACGCCTTGCTTCCTCCACAATCGCCAAAATCACTGGCTTAGTTCGTCCATCGCGATCGATAATAGGAAACAGTTCTTTTTTCACAACCTTTGTGGCTGGAAATAGACGAGTGCCAAATCCGGCGGCGGGAATTACGGCTTTACGAACAATCTGGCTGGACATGATCTAAAGTATGAATTATGAATCAAGATCAGACAATCTATGTAAAAAATTAGTTTTAATCGTTGACGATGCCATTGACAACCACAACCACACTCAAAGAATGGGCTGTTGCCGTTAATGCCTTAGAACAGGGCAAGACTATTATGTTACTTCGTAAAGGCGGCATTCGGGAAGAAAACAATCGCTTCCAAGTCACTTACAATCCGGTTTTACTTTATCCTACCTACGAACATCAACAGCCTCATTTACTCAAACCCGACTATACCTCTCAGGTAACACCTGTCGCCTCGGGTTCGCATCCGCAAAAAGTACAGATTAGCAGTTGGGCAAACATTACCGATATTTTTCAAGTCAGCACTCAAGCAGCAGTAGACGCCCTGCTACCCTACCACATTTGGAATGAACAATTTGCCAGTGCGCGTTTTAAATGGAAGCCGCGTCAACCCCTCTATGTTCTCCTACTGCGAACCTACAAGCTCCCCTCGGTTCAACAGATACCCTATCGTGGTGAATACGGCGGCTGTCGTTCCTGGATTGATTTAGCTGAACCCATCTCTCTAGAAGGTGCTGTACCTGTTGTCGATGACGCAGACTATAGCCAGCAAACGGCACAAATCCGTCAGATTCTGGAGTCGATAGATAATTCTACTCCACCCAGCCCCAGTAAATTGTGAACAAGAATAAAAAAATGTATCAAATTATGCAATTTTTATCGTTTTTATGTAGTAGATTGGTAATATAAGGATAAAAATTTTAATACCGCTAGCCGCCCCCAATAGATAATATGGCTGGCATATAAATAAGTGAACCAACCCAAGCCCAGACAGCTTGGGTTGAGTTTTTTCAGCTAAATTCAATCAACACTGAACCATCAACAAGTGACAAAATTGGATCAAAATCCGTAGCTCCACCGAGCGCGATACCCTCTTACATCAATATGAGTAAAACAGCTTGCACTGGCGAGTCCACCCCGACTTCCCCACCAGGATTCTAGGCGCTGATTGACTTGGGGTGGGGAGATCCCTTGAACCACAAAATCCACCGCATCACCAACTAAATGTCTAGATTTTGTTGCCCCTCCTGCTTTACGATTTGAGACAGGGTCACGATACCAGGAATTGATGCTAATCGGACGAGCGCCCAAATATTCTCTGACTTCTTCCATCACATGAGCCACTCTCAAAATCCCCTCAACCACCTCATTATTAACAGGAATCCTTGAACCATTCATGGTTGCTTCCGCCCAACTAAAATGTCCACCTTCAAGAATTGGATTCCCCAGATAGACTGTTCCTAATTTTGGTACGGTGATGGGACGTCCTTTATTGGGTGAAGCAATTGTAGTTTCTGGTGCTTCTGCTTTATCGCTGGGGCGGTTATTCGGTTCAGTTCCTTGAATTTCAATATGTTCTTTGAAAACGTACCAATCAGTCTGATTATTCTGTCCTAACAAAACCCCATCCGGTAAAAGGACTTTGACGTGTCCTCCATCAGAGGGTTCATCCTCGATAATTTCCAGGCGAGTACCCCCTTTTACTGTGATTTTCTCTTCGGGTTTGAGCCGAAATGATTGATCTGGTCGCGCTTTAAATACTGTATCGGATAAGATCTTGATTTTAATGCCGGTTCCCGGTTTAGGGATATCAATGATTTTTTGGGACTGGAGATAGTAAATAATAGCCGCAGCGCCAATACTGGTGGAGGGATGCTTCAGAACAGTGGTACCCCCCCAAACCCACTCGGATTCATCTCCGGCTCCATGTCTGAATCCATTCCACAAGTCAAACCCCCACAGATAGGCTCCGAGGGTGCGCGTTCGGGCTTTGTGGAACTCCTTAGCCAGTAAAAGTTCTGTCACTTTCTTTACAAATAAGTCCGGTTCGCGGAGATTCCACTCGCTGTAGTGGATAACCGCCGCAAACCACCACGGAATACCTGTCGCTTGTTCAACGGTTTCGTAGTGTTGTCGCAAATCTTTCATTCGCTCGACAATTTGCTGAACTTCGGATTCTTTTTCTTTTTGTAAGTTACAGGTCAGGAAGGCTTTTTCGTAGTTAGGCAAGAGTGTCTTGAGGCGAAAGTCCATAGTTGTGTTTAGCCCTTTTGGCACAATTTACTCTAGCTAATATTTTACTCTGCTCGAATCGAGTTTGGTACGGCTTCTGGGGTTAAACGTCTCTTTTTATCAGAGTTTCAGCGTTTTTAAGGGGTGATAAATTTATACCAATTCTCTATGATGTTGCGCCCTATTCTACCGAACTGTAGTCTCCCCTTGCTCAGGGGGAACGGCGATAGCCTGGAGGGGTGGATTCGTTGCAGGATTAAAAACGATAACACTATCACTACTCTTTTTTTAAAGCTCCTAGTCCCCACAAACAGATACCATATATCCCTAAATAAGCCCAAAGTTCTAACTCGCCACTCACTAACAACCAAGTCATCACTAAAGGGAACGTGATGGCTAGCATGATCACGGCAGTATCATAGTCTAAATTCATTGCTTTTATATGGATTCACAATGCTATTTTGGGCATTTAAATCGCTAAGACTAATGTAGCAATACTAATATAGCTTGCTATTTTCTATAAAACGAGGATAAAAAAGCTCCAAGGCTCCCGCATCCTCTGGCTCCCCCGTGCAAAAAAAGCTCCCGCATCCTCTGGTCTCCCCCTTTTGAAGGGGGACGGAAGGGGGATCTATAGGGGGACGGAAGGGGGATCTATAGGGGGACGGAAGGGGAATCTATAGGGGGACGGAAGGGGGATCTATAGGGGGATCTAAAGGGGGACGGAAGGGGGATCTAAAGGGGGACGGAAGGGGTAGGAAAATAACTATATTCCTACCCCTTTCCTTGTAGGGTTCTGTGAGGGGTTTGGGAGGGGAGGGAGTTAATTGACCAACAGTATCCTTGAGTTCTTAGCGGTTAAAGCAATTGCTGAATTTGTTCAGGGGTAATCTGCTCAACATTGCTAAAAACTTGAGCCGCACCTGCTTTTTGTAAAGTTTGCTGGTATGCACAAAGGCGTTCGGTTGTTTCCTGAACGTGTGGCGGGAGAACACCAACACCAACCCAAGTTCTTTCTGGATGAAGAGTTTTAGCTGCCTTAACCGTGTACATATCAGCCACGGTATCTCCTACATAAATGGTGGGTAATGGTTGCTCAATCTGGTGCTGCTGCTGAAGCTGGTTAATTACCGCCAATAGTCCTGTCGGATCAGGTTTACCAGGTGCATCTTCCATCGCCACGAGTACGGGGGCTGGCAAACCGAGACGTTTTGAAAGAGCATAAAGTGCTTCATTTCGCGTCGCTCCACTGAAAAAGCCCCATAAAATACCGGCTGAGGTTAGATGTTCAAGATAGTTGGGTTGGAGGAGTAATGGTTCATGACAGATGTATCCTGTCCAATGATTTGGATCACTGCCTCGGTAGCGAGCATTAAAAAAGGCAATCAGGCTATCATAATCTAGGGTAACCTGCGATCGCGCCTGACCTCGCTGCTCAAAGTGGCGATAGATGAGTTCTCGTGAGGCATCCCAATCGTTGTTCCATAACCCTTCGGATTTGAGGTGATCAATCTCGGCTGAAGACGGGCGATACACTCCGGCGGTAAAATGCTCAACTGTATCTGCGATCGCTCTCCGGTAAGATCCACTCACATCCCGAACGACACCATCGATATCGAAAACCACAATCGCTCGTCCAGACCCTGATTTTATCCTTGATTCTAAATTTGTCAATGTGAAATTATTGATCGTACATTAATTATAAGATACTTGATCTATTCTTGATCTATTCTTGATCTATTCTTGGAGGTTTGTTTGTCTAAATTTATCTTAAAAGTTCTCTGGTTAGAAGAGAATGTAGCACTCGCCGTCGATCAAGTCGTGGGTAAAGGAACTAGCCCACTGACATCCTACTTTTTCTGGCCCCGTAACGATGCTTGGGAACAAATCAAAAACGAACTGGAAGCTAAACATTGGATTAGCGAAGCAGATCGCATTGAGTTGCTCAACACAGCCACTGAAGTAATTAACTACTGGCAAGAAGAAGGTAAAAATCGTCCCATGAATGAAGCTCAGGCAAAATTCCCCGAAATCACCTTTACAGGCAGCGCCTAGAGCGTCGGTTCAGCCATAAGCGTGAGTAGAGACGTTCCGGCGGAACGTCTCTACAACAGGGATAATTTTGTCGCTTGTGTTACAGTTGTTGAGAAATTCCGGCATCGATTTCGATTACACTGACTAATTGTAGAGACGTAGCATGCTACGTCTCTACATAGCATCAAACCATACCACCCGCCGCTTGAAAGCGAGCTCTTGCCCTCTTTAAAGCTTGCGTGGCTTGAATTTTCTCTTGCCGATTCTCGCTGTTTTGGACTTGCTCAAGACGCTCTTGGGCTTGAGAGAAAGCTTCCCGTGCTGCTTCCTTATCAATCGTCTCTCCCCGTTCCGCCCCATTGACGAGAATAGTTACTTCATTATTTTCAACTTCGGCAAATCCACCCATAAGTGCGATGGGTATCCACTCTTTGCCTGGACGAACTCGCATCACCCCAATGTCCAGTGCAGATAACAGCGGGGCGTGACCCATCAAGATACCCAGTTGACCCGTCGTGCTGGGCAAAATTACTTCTTCAGCCTCAGAATCCCAGACAGTTTTGTCCGGAGCAATAACTCGAACCGTTAAGCTCATAATCTGTTAGTCGTCCTTTGTCATACTCGCGCTGCGTTAATCAAGCTACTTGACATCCGTCCTTGAAGGACGGGGAGCCTGAACCCAAATTTCCGGTCATTAGTCATTAGTCAGCAGCTTGGAGGAGCAAACATGACTAATGACTCAAAACGAAAGAAGAGATTAACCTTTCATCTTCTCAGCTTTAGCGATCACTTGATCAATATCACCGACCAGGTAGAATGCCTGTTCGGGCAGGTCATCCAATTCTCCATTCAGAATCATTTGGAATCCCTTAATCGTTTTTTCAAGAGAAACGTACTGACCGGCCAAACCGGTAAATACTTCTGCCACAAAGAAGGGCTGAGATAAGAAGCGCTCAATCTTCCGCGCCCGAGCAACTGTGAGACGATCATCTTCCGACAATTCATCTAAACCCAGAATCGCAATAATATCCTGGAGTTCCTTGTAGCGCTGTAGGGTTGACTGGACAGCACGCGCCGTTTGGTAATGCTCTTCACCCACAATATTGGGTTGGAGCATCGTTGACGTTGAATCAAGGGGGTCTACGGCTGGGTAGATTCCCTTAGATGCTAAAGCACGAGATAATACCGTTGTCGCATCTAGGTGAGCGAAGGTGGTTGCTGGTGCTGGGTCGGTTAAGTCGTCGGCTGGGACATAGACCGCTTGAATCGAGGTAATTGATCCTTCTTTGGTTGAAGTAATCCGCTCTTGCAGTTCACCCATTTCTGTAGCCAATGTGGGCTGATATCCCACAGCCGAAGGCATCCGACCGAGGAGGGCGGATACTTCTGAACCCGCTTGCACAAACCGGAAGATATTGTCGATGAACAGTAGCACGTCTTGCTTGTTGACATCACGGAAATGTTCCGCCATCGTCAGCGCCGCTAGACCGACACGCATCCGGGCACCGGGGGGTTCGTTCATCTGACCGTAGACCAGCGCTACTTTGGATTGGCTGAGGTCTTCTTCGTTGATAACCTTTGACTCTTTAAATTCATTGTAAAGGTCATTTCCTTCGCGGGTGCGTTCGCCCACACCACCAAAAACTGAGACACCACCGTGAGCTTTGGCAATATTGTTGATCAGTTCTTGAATGATCACGGTTTTACCAACACCCGCGCCACCAAACAACCCAACTTTACCTCCGCGACGGTAGGGCGCCAGCAAGTCTACAACCTTAATCCCCGTTTCAAAAATCGACGGTTTGGTTTCCAGGTCGGTGAATTTAGGAGCCGAACGGTGAATTGGCGATCGCTCTTCGGTATTGACCGGACCTAATTCATCGACAGGCTCACCTAATACATTGAAAATTCGTCCCAGGGTAGCACCGCCGACGGGAACACAAATGGCGGCACCCGTGTCTACGGCTTCCATCCCTCGAACTAAGCCGTCCGTACCACTCATGGCAACGGCTCGGACTTGGTTATCACCGAGTAACTGCTGCACTTCACAGGTTACCGCAACATCCTGTCCTGCTGCATTCTTACCTTCAATTTTCAAAGCATTGTAAATCCGGGGCATTTTGCCGCCAGGAAACTCAACATCGACAACAGGTCCGATGATTTGAGTAATAACGCCTGTGTTTGTCTTTTCTGTGGTGGCTACCATGCTTGCGTCTATAAGTTATTGATGTTTCTTTACAAAGAGACTTGATCTGTCGTGAGCTATTCAATCAAAGCTGGCTCTTGCGAGTTCCCGCCTCAACGTTAGCCAAGTGAGCCGAAGGCTAGTAGGCGGGAGTCGTTGACAAGAAATTCCCGTACCCTTCTTTAGAGCTTCAGCACTTAACAATACCGTTCTCTAGATTACCACTTATAGGCGATCGGGTATGCAACGGATTAGCTGCTCCCATTCAGTATTCCTGGGATTGAGCTTGCTGTTTGCGTCTAAGCCGTGTCAGAAAGCCTACGGTTGCCACTCCCAGCAATCCGAGTACCCCCGATGGTTCTGGCACACTCTTGGGTTCCGGCTCATCCGGGGGAAATGAAGTTCCAGGGTTATCTGAGGGAAATTGAGGTTCATTAGGCGGCTCTTGAGTGGGTTGAGGTTTTATTTGTGGCGGTTTTGTCCCAAAAGACTTACCTTTGATGAAGACAGCCGAGTCTAATATGCCATCACCCCAATCGGCTGCATTAATCTTGATCGTATTTCTGCTATTTTTTATGAGCTGACCCTCAAAGGTCAAATTTTTGGTAAACCCATCCAGCTTCGTATTGATACCAGACCCTACAGGATTATAAATAAAGTCAGGATGATACGAGGTCTCGTCGTTGGGTTCAGGAACTAAGTTGTTTATTGTGACAGCCTTATCATCGCTTAACAGAGCCAAGGACTCCCCATTCAGCAACATTTTAAACGAGTCGTTGAATTGTGTCCCGCCAAACTCGACAAATTCTTCCGAGCCAAAGACGTATTTAAAGAATACCTTATCTACTGTGCTATCAGCATCAAAGCTCAATTCAAGTGTGATTGAGTCTCCCTCATATCCAGCATATCCTGTCTCAGCCATCGGTCCTTGCGGAGCAAAGTCTGTGCTTAAGTCCGCCTGAGGATTTTGATAGTTAGCAACTCTTCCTCCATCTTCCGTGTTTTGTCCGGGTAAGTCTATGACTTTACCCGTACTCAAAACGATGCCCTCACCCAAACCAAAGGGATCGTCGCTGAAAAGACCAAAGGCTTGATCATTCACTCTCCCTAGATCATCGTAAACCGTCAAACCGAAATTACTCAGTCCAGTTGTATCCCCTAGCAAAGCATTAAGTAAATCTTGGGCGTTGCTATTGGGTGTGATTGTAAATGCCATTGTTGGCAGTCCCCACAAGCTCAGAAGAGCGGTTGTTGCAATAGTGGTCGTTGTTGTCTTGATTGGTAGAAGCCCCATTGTTTTTCCCTCCTTAAAGGAAAATAGTCGCATAGTGTTCTCACGGATTTCAAGCTCTTCGGCTTGTCTTCACAGAAATAACACATTAATGTAAACTTTTGTTAAAAATAGGGATTAAAATAATTTTCTTGTATTCTCCATTTTACTCTGTAATACAAGTAATTGATTGATCGGCTCTAACACTGAGCAAAATTCCCTTCTGATGCAAAAAGCCGTTATCATTTGTCCCGGTATTCACAATCCACAGTTAACACAAGAGTTTTTAGCGGGATTGCAACGCTGTGACTCTGGAAATGCATGGCGTGTTCAGCAATTATTAATATTTAATAGCCAAGAGTATCCGGCTTATTCAGCTATTCATATTTTGAACTATTTGCAGCGTCATATTACCCCAGGGAACACCTCCCTTACTTTTATCAGTTTTAGTGCCGGAGTGGTGGGGGCGATTGGTGCAGCATGGGGATGGCAGATGCTTGGGGGAACCGTGAAAGCTTTGGTGGCGTTGGATGGGTGGGGTGTGCCACTCTATGGAACCTTTCCCATTTATCGGCTGAGTCACGATTATTTTACCCACTGGAGTTCCGCCTTATTGGGGAGTGGCGAGAGTCGTTTTTATGCTGACCCCGCCGTAGAGCATCTAAAGTTATGGGAAAAGCCAGATAATTGTCTAGGGTGGAGGGTGCTGCGAGTTAGAAATGGGGGAGAATGGCGACGTTATATAACGGCGGCTGAGTTTGTGGTGCAACTCGTGCAGGATCAGCCTTTTTCGGATCGATAATCTGTACCATTATAGCCATCAACGCCAGAGTTGATGGGTAATAGAATGGCTGACGCTGCCTTAGGCGCCTCCAATAAGAATCAAGGAGTTTTCTATTGTAACTCATTCACCGGAAATGATCCAGGTTTAACGACGATCATTTTCGTTTTCCCCTGACGATTCACTTCAATATCGAGATTCGCCCCCACCTCACTCGCTTCTACTTCCTCTTGTACATCCGAAGCCGTTTTAATCGGTTTTCCACCAACTTTTTGAATAATATCGCCCGGTTCAAGACCCGCTTGTTGAGCTGGGGAACTGGGAACGACGCGGACGATTAAGACGCCTTGATCTTGAGTCACCTTTAAACCTGCATCTTGATCCTGATTAATTTCTTTGCGTAGCTCGGGGGTTAATGTTACCATCTGAATTCCCAGATAAGGATGGTCAACCCGACCTTTTTCAAAAAGCTGTTCAGCAATGCGTTGAGCGGTTTCAATGGGAATGGCAAAGCCCAATCCTTGAGCATTGGCGCGAATGGCAGTATTAATGCCAATAACTTCACCACTGGCATTTAATAGCGGTCCTCCAGAATTCCCTGGATTAATTGCGGCATCAGTTTGGATAAAGCTAACTCGTTTTTCCGGAACACCAACCTGAGAACTCGATCGCCCCAAAGCGCTAATAATGCCTACGGTTACGGTATTATCTAAACCCAGAGGATTACCGATCGCAATTGCCCACTCGCCGGGAATCAACTGTTCGGCTTTACCCAAGCGGACGGTTGGCAAATTCTCTGCCTCAATTTTAATAATCGCCACATCGGTCACCGGGTCTGCACCCAACACCCGACCCTCTAAGGTCCGCCCATCCTTGAGCGTAACCTTGACGATATCCGCCCCGTCGATAACATGAGCATTGGTAATAATTCGCCCATCCGACTCCAGAATAAAACCCGATCCCGTTCCCCGTTCTACGCGAGGTTCAGGAACAGGCATCTCATTGCCAAAAAAGCGGCGGAAGAAGGGATTGCTAAAGGCTTCGGGAACGTCTTGGCTGACCTGACGCGCCGCATCAATTCTCACCACCGCAGGTCCGACTTGCTCGACGGCTTGGGCAATAAAATTGAGATTGGCAGGAGCCGAACGATTAGTGCGTCGAGTTGGGGCTAATGGTTCCAATACCGCAGGCATCGCTTCTGGAGGATTGACTCCTTGAGGCTGAGCTATGAGGTAGCGACTGCCCAAAACCCCTGCTCCACCGCCTAAGCCTAGCAAGGTCAGATAAACGGTTAGCTGCTTTAAAGATAAACTCATGGTCTTGAAAACTATGGGATAGTTTTTGCAGGGGTTGACAAGCGCGATCGCAACTCGCCAATGGCGCTCTTGTTGCTGCCTTTAATTGTACAACCTTCCTTTTAAGAGTGCCTTCTGCTTCCCCTGCTTCCCCTGCTTCCCCTGCTTCCTAATTTTCTACTGGGGAGAGAGCATCAATGAATGATGATGCTGTCGCAGGGGAATTTCAATCACAAACTCACTGCCTTGCCCCGGTTCAGAATTACATTGAAGACATCCCCCATGTTTTTCCACGATAATCTGATAGCTAATCGACAAACCCAAACCCGTGCCTTTGCCTACAGGTTTGGTGGTGAAAAACGGATCAAATAGACGCTGACGCACAACCTCACTCATCCCAGACCCATTATCAGCAATGCGGATCACCACCCATGGATTCACTGACGACGATTGTGCTTGAGATTTTGGACGCCTGACTTGTTTAATCGCCGTATGAATAACAATAGTGGGATAAGGACTAGAGGATTGTCCATCAGACAACTGGGCTTGAGCATTTAAGCGTCTCAACTCTTCAAGGGCATCAATGGCATTACTCAGCAGATTCATAAAGACTTGGTTGAGTTGTCCCGGATAACATTCCACCAAGGGTAAATCCCCGTATTCCTTCACCAATTGCACTTCAACCAAACCGGGTGTCGCTTTGAGCTGATTTTGTAGAATCAACAACGTATTATCCAGTCCCTCGTGCAAATCCACCGATTTCATCTCGGCTTGATCCAAGCGGGAGAAATTCCGTAACGACAGCACCAAGTTGCGAATGCGATCGGCACCTAGTTTCATGGAGTTTATTAGTTTAGGCAGGTCAGTTTTGACAAACTCCAAGTCAATGTCTTGGGTGGTTTCTTGAATTTCGGGTACAGGCTGGGGATAGTGCTGCTCATAGAGTTCCAGCAGCCCCATCACATCCTGAACGTACTGAGAAGCGTAAGCGATATTGCCGTAAATAAAATTAATCGGATTATTAATTTCGTGAGCCACACCAGCAACCAGTTGTCCTAAAGACGACATTTTTTCAGTCTGAATCAACTGACTTTGATAAGAATGCAGTTGCTGGATCATCCGCCTGAGTTCGCGGGTTTGTTTTTTTAATTGGGCTTCACTTTGCCGCAGAGCTGTTTCTACCCGCTGGCGTTCGAGAATATCCTGCTGAAGCTGGACATTAGCTTGAGTGAGCTGTGCTGTGCGCTGTTCAACTTGAATTTTCAATTGATCATGGGACTTTTGCAGGGCTAACTCCGCTCGCTGGCGCTCCCCAATTTCATGGCGCAGTCGTTCATTCGTCTGGGCTAATTCAGAGGTTCTTTCCTCCACCGCCTGTTGCAGTAGTTCGATTACTCCATACATTTCCACCGGGTTAAGCACTTGCAGCAGGCTGGTTTGGGAAACGATTCCCACTAATTCTCCCTGATTTGAGCGAACCACCAACCGTCGCACCCGATGCTGCTGCATTTTTTCGTGGGCTAGCCACAAGGAATCCGAGGGACACAGACAAAATAGCGGCGTACTCATCACTTCTTGAGCCTTCAGGCGCGATAAATCCAGTTCTAGTGCCTGAAACTGGACAATATCGCGTTCAGTGACAATTCCCACAGGAATTAGGGACTGAGAATGAAGCATTGGGCATGGACAAACTTGAGTCAAAGGAGCAGAACGTCCGGTTTGGCTGAGGGTGGCTTGTTCCTGATACTGAATTTCTGGAACTCTGAGTTGAGTAATCACCACGCAACTAACCTGATGCTTTGTCATTAGCTGTGCTAACTGTAGCACCGATGTGGTCACGGGTACATGAATCACCGCTGTGGTCATGACATCTTGCACACAGCGTAATCGCGTCAGTAGATTCACCGGTTGCAGCGCTTTGCGAATACTCTCATGAGTCACAATTCCGATAGGTTGCCCTTGCTCATTGACAATCGGCAGGTGACGAATCCGATGCTGGCGTAAGAGTCCCAATGCGGTAAAGATATCGTGAGACGGTGACGGTTGCAGCATAATCGCGGGTTGAGTCATGGTTTGGGCAATATTGACTCGGCTTAAGGGAAGACCCGCAGCGGCTAACTTAACGATATCGCGCTCAGTGAATATTCCCACCAGTCGCCCTCCCTCCATCACCAATACACAACCCGCCGCCGTATCAGCGATACCAAAAGCTGTATCTTCTTCCTGAGATAAACATGAAATTTTTGGCAGATTTCCTAGGCTTTGACTAATGTCAGTTGCTAACGCCTGGGTGGGTAACCGGCAACTGCGAAATCGACTCATGAGCGCCAAGACATCCCCCAGAGGGGTATCTGGTGTGACGGTCAAAAAATGAGCATCAATTGCTGGTTCTAGCGCTAAGGAATGAAAAGGCAGACCACTCGGCTGCATGAGCAATGTCTCTGGGGTGATGATTGGCGTAGCTGGATAGAGTTACGGGGATGGGAAGTGAACACTAAGGATTAGACAGAGCTTGACAATTTGATTTGGTTATGGTAGATGCTGTTTTATAGCTATGGCAGCTATTCGCCTGCCAAGGAGGAGCTTAAATTGGGAACTATAGAAATATGAGAGTTGCACGCTGGAAATCTGTAGAACTTCAATCACTCGGTTTTATAGGCAATTTTACGCTGTGGCTTGACCTGTTTCTGCCTGTTTTTTTTAAGGTTGTAATAAATCATTACATTCACACTGAACTCTCCCTGGTATAAATACCAGGGATTCTCAACAGATATTGGATCAATCAAGATTGAGACGATTGACCCAATGTTCCCTTGCCAAAGAATTTCGGTGGTTCATTTAAGGTGTATACCTGAGTGGCAGAAGCGATCGCCTGACGGATATAGACAGGGGTTTGTAACACTCCTAATAACCCTACGCCGTCGATTAGGCGCAAGCCCCCGGTTGTGTTTTCTTGCAGACGTTGGTCAACAGTGGCAGGTAGGGGTTGAGTATCAATGGCTTGGAGAGAGGCGATCACAAATCCCCATGGCTCACCGTAGGTGGGGGTGTAGCAACAATAGGAATGTACATTGGGAAAAACGGTGTTTAGGGTGTGCACTAGACGACCATGGGCTTTGACGGAGACAGGTCCAACTGGTCCGGCTTGTAGGACTAAAAACCCATCAGGTGTTAAAACTCGCTGGACTTTCTCAAAAAACTCTTTGGTAAAAAGTTTATAGGATGGTCCTTCTTCAATCGGATCAGACAGATCGGATATGATAATATCCCACTGTTGCTCCATGTTGTCTAACACCTCTAGAGCATCGCCAATCACCAATTGAGTCCGAGGATCATCAAAGGCATTTTGGTGCATTTCCGGCAGGTGTTGTCGGCAAGCATCCACAACCTCACCATCAATATCCACCATCATCACCCGCTCAACTGTTTTCCAGCGCAGGATTTCGCGCACCGTTGCTCCTTCACCCCCTCCCAAGACAAGAACATGGCGTGGATTAGGGTGAGTGATCATCACAGGCTGAACCAAGGATTCATGGTAAATAAACTCATCGCCCGTACAGGACTGCCATTTGCCGTCTAAAACTAAGCCTTTGCCATAAGCTCCTGTTTCAACAATATACATCTCCTGATAGGCGGTTTTTTTGTAAGCCAAAACCTTGGTAATCCCATGAACATACATATCCCAAGGTGTGATGTACTCGCTTATCCACAAATCAGCACTAACATGACTGCCAGCCATATAGCCCCCTCCTTCCTAAGTTACACCGATCGTCATTATTGCAGAAATAGCCAACAGACAACAGGTAACGGGAACATCCCAGTTTGACATCGTAGCCGATGATCTAAGCTGAATCGAACAAGGTGAGAATTTGCTTAAATAGAGGTTCATGAGCGCGAGTTTGTAAAATGGCGCGAGCTACTTCGATAAACTTATGATCTCGTTGGTTGTTATACTCAATCAATTTACTGGCTGGATGAAACGTCAGATCATCAGCTTCTAATTCATTAGTACTTCCCGTTTGTAAACCCGAAAACCTCGGTCTCCAGGAGATGGATTTACCCCGCAAGGTAAATTGAAACCACTCAATTTGGTCGTGGCGAAGTTCAACCACTACGTCGAAATAAGGCTCACCTCCTTGATACCAAACTTTGGTAATTCCCTCTTTCGCTGGGCTTAATATCCCTGGATCGATCTGTCTGAGGGAAGCCCCTAATCGTTTAATTTCATCTTGATCCATCTGCGTCACGAATTTGGGTCTCAGCTTCCTGGTATATCCCCATGAAGGTAAGCTGATCGCTAAAACTATATACTGGATACGCCCATATCGCCAATGACTCCGGATTTCTAGGTGGAGAGAGGAAATTTGCCGCCACCTATCAAGTGATTGATGTTGAACCTTTACGATGCCCTCTGATTCAATCCTTGCCGACGTTTGAGGAATAGGATCAGCGCGATCGCGTCTCCATTTCCCAAGCGTTGGGTGTCCTTTGTCCAGAAGATATTCCGTTTCTGTGCTAATCGAGGCAGCGGCCATCCCTGTGCTTGTCGCATCACGTTATAAGTTAACCACAGATGCATTTGCGTGGGTCGTTCGGTTGAATTTCTTTGTTCCCGAAATGACAATTTGGGCGGAACTGGGAAGGCTCTGAGGCGATAAAGGCGGGGTCCCACCTGTTCGAGTAACGCTGGATCAACGGGTCGCGATCGCCTCACCTGAGAATTGTAAACTTTTTGCGCCGCCCCCCGTGGTGAAACTTTAAAAGGGAAACTTTGCGATCGCTTATCGGTGTCCCCCAGCCACAAACCTGTAATTGTGGCGCTTTCGGGTAAAGAAAAGTAGTAGAGTATTTCCTCTACATCATTGGTTCGGTTTTCATACACCTCGTAGAGTTCCACATCCGCCCAATCCCCGTGTTCGGTAACGCTGACTTGTTGCGATCGCAGCCATACCTTTTTCTGGTTAATATTCAAGACACCTGCCTTTGCCTCGTCTACAATTGCCGTGGATTGCAAGGCGCGTTGTACTGCCTTTGGTCTATCGGAAATTTAAGCTTGAGGAGTGAGCTTGTTGGCTCAAGTATGCTCTTTCAGACCAAAGGAAAACCACTCAACTACAGCGACTAAACAAATCAGCCAGAATCTGATTAGAAAACAAAAACCCGTCTGGATCACTTAATCTCAGCCGCCCATTCATCGGTAGTTTCTGGGCATTGTGCCAATCCCAGGCTTTTCCATCTCGTTCTACAACGTCTACCCAACCTTGCTGGTAGTAGGGCTGCAAAGTTGTCCCAATCTGTTCGAGAGTCTTCTCGCCAAACTGCTGCACCAGCGTAGATAGACTCACACCTTCTGCCAAGCGTAGTCCTAGCATCAGAGTTTCTAACAAAATATCCACGTCCGAGAGTTCTGGACTTTCCCAGATCCCATTCGCTTCAATGAACTGTTGCACCCAAGTATAATACTCTCGCCGAGTGCGGGGGCGAGTAAACCGCCGCCCCTGAACATAACTAGCAGCCCCCATACCAAACCCATAAAAAGGATGGTTTTCCCAATACACCCGATTATGTCGGCATTGGTGAGTGGGTAAAGCATAGTTGGATATCTCATAATGTTCATACCCGGCATCAGTGAGGAGCGTCTGGGCAAGGCGGTACATTTGAGCGGTTGTCTCGTCAGTCGGTAAGGGAGAAATGCCAGGGCTGTACTGTCGTCCAAAGGCGGTGACGGGTTCTATCGTCAGGTCATAGCATGAGATATGGGTAGGGGTAAGCTGAATGGCGGCTGTCAAGGATTCCTGCCACTGTTCTAAGGTTTGAGTGGGCAATCCAGAAATCAAATCTAAACTCCAGTCGGGAACCTCTACTTGGCGGAGCAACTCGACAGCGGTAAAGATATGATTAAGCTGGTGCGATCGCCCACAAATGCTCAATAGTTCATCTTGAAAGGCTTGAACTCCTAAGCTAACTCGATTCACGCCAGCATCCCGGTATCCTTTGATCTGGGACAGGTCGAATGTGCCTGGGTCCATTTCCAAGGAAATCTCCGCATCGGTAGCTATGCCAAACTGCTGTGCTAAGGTATCCAGAATGCGGCTTAACTGTTGAGTCGATAACAGAGAGGGGGTGCCACCGCCAAAGAAAATGGTTGATAGAGAACCAGTCGAGGCTGGTGTTGTTTGGATTTCTTGAGTCAATACCTCAACATATTCCTCAATCGTGCCGGACGTGCTACCCGTGGCTTTATCGCCGACTACGGATACAGGAAAGTCACAGTAGTAGCAGCGACGGCGGCAGAAGGGAATATGGATGTAGACAGAACGAGGAATTCCCATCTCTATGACTTTCTCAGATTTGTTTGAAAAATTTAACACATTCTTCCGGAATTCGGGGAGCAATTCTTAAAGTTTGATTAACAAGTCAGTAGGTCAATGGAAATCAACCCAACTCTATCACGTTCTGTAAATACACCTTAAGCCCTGACAAATGACGTAGCCGACTTCTGGATGAGCGAGTATGACGAATAAGTTGTTATTTCAAGATAGTTTTAGCACAATTCTTGAGCCATCAACTAAAGCAGGGCTAAGTAGGTGGGTAGAAATAAACTCAACTCTATTACGTTATGTAAATTTGTCTCAAATTCTTGCCAATGAAAAATGACGCTCCTGACCGTTCACGTTGAGTTTGCCGCATGGGGAGAACCGTATTCTCTTATCCGAAAAACTGAAGATTTGAGCTAAGCCGATAGGCATAGGAAAACAAAATGAAGTGAAAGATATAATAAATGAGATTAACCTCTATGATTATAAATCTCGAATAGTATTGGAAGATTTGCCAGATAAACCACTTGGATTGGAACCATGCTTGATTTTGTCATTATTCTTTTATTCATCCTAGGAGGAGCCGGTGTAGGGTTCGACGCCGTTGAATTGCTGCCGCCCTCCGTGCAGGAACAGATCACAAATCTGGAAGCGCTGCGCTGGATTTTAGCCAGTTTTACCGCCATTATCGGTTTTGCGGTTGGGTTAACCGTGCAGGTGACCTATCGTCGTTTGGAAAAGCAGGTGCGCCAACTGCCAATTGAGGTAATTTTAACCCGGGCAGTCGGTTTGGTATTGGGGCTGCTGTTAGCGAATTTAATGCTAGCACCGATTTTCTTACTGCCTTTTCCCTCTGAGTTTGCCTTTATCAAGCCCCTAGCGGCAATTTTGGGCAGTGTGATGTTTGCCTTTCTGGGAATCAGTTTGGCAGATACCCACGGTCGGACTTTTTTGCGACTGATTAATCCGAACAGCTTGGACACGATATTGGTGGCAGAAGGGACGCTCAAACCGGCGGCGAGTAAGGTACTGGACACAAGCTGTATTATTGATGGTCGCATTGAGGAACTGTTGAATACAGGGTTTGTCGAGGGTCAAATCCTGATCCCCCAGTTTGTGTTGCAAGAGTTGCAGCAGCTAGCTGATGCAGCGAATGATCAAAAGCGGATTCGGGGACGGCGCGGGTTAGATATTCTCAAGGCAATGCAAACGGCTTATCCGGAACGCCTGATTATTCACCAGGCTGATTATGAGGATATTCATACGGTGGATGCCAAATTGGTGCGCTTTACTCAGGAAATTAATGGCACGCTTTTGACCAATGACTACAATTTGAGTAAAGTGGCTAATTTGCAAAAAGTCCCCGTACTCAATGTCAATGACTTGGCTCACGCGATGCGTCCGATTTATCTACCGGGTGATAGTCTGGAACTGAAAATCCTCAAGGAGGGTAAAGAAGCCTCTCAAGGCGTGGGTTACCTAGATGATGGCACGATGGTGGTTGTAGAAGAAGGACGTAACCACCTCGGCGCTGAAATGCGGGTTGTGGTGACCTCTGCTTTACAGACTTCTGCCGGACGGATGATTTTTGCTCGTCCTCAAGCTTCTGTGGCGGCGTGAAGCCATGAATCGGCTGCGGTTGAGGTGGCTATACTTCTGGAAACGGTGCTGGAAAATCAGCACCGTTTTTGATCAGTTGCCAAACTAATCTCTAGGAAGGAACACTGCTGTGTAAGAATGGTTTAGTATTGCCGGAGCAATTTCTGGCAAGATGTAGGCTGTTGGAGAGAAAACGAGCTTTTTGTATGAAAGTTGGCGATCGCGTTAGAGTTAAGACATCTGTTATTGTTTACCACAATCCTGCCCACCGCAATGAGCCGTTTGATATCAAGGGTATGGAAGGCGAAGTCATTGCTATCGTTACGGAATGGCAAGGGCGACCCGTGAGCGCTAACTTACCGATTCAGGTCAAATTTGATAAAAAGTTTCGCGGTCACTTCCGGGAAGATGAGTTAGAAGCGTTGTGAATGTTCAGTTCTTCTCAACAAAATCAGTCAGTTGTTCGGTGAAAATACCTATCCTCGTCAGCTTTTTTGTTGACGGTTAACGGCGTATTATTATTCATTTGAATCATTAGCTCCGGCGACAGAACCACCCAAACAGGTTGATGTCGCCTTGCATTTTTTGGAGTTCTTGTTGGTGGCGTTTGGCGGTTTGGCGATACCATTGGCAGTAGGACTGGAATTCTTGGCGATACTGCGTTTCTCGGTGGAACTCTTGAGCGAGTTTGTAGGTGGCAAAAATATCCGCAGCAGGCGGAGGGGTGGGTAAAATTTGGCGGAATTCCTCTGACATGGATTAAGGACTATTGGGTTTAGCACAAGTCAAAGACCAGGATGTTTAGTGTAACAGGCTCAGTCAGGATATGTTCACTATGCTGATAGATTTAGCGAATTTATTGTTTATCTGTATGGAAATCCAGTTAAAGTTAGACTAGAAAAACTTAGAGTAACTGCAAAGATGATTAGGGGAGCAGGTCATTCTCATTACTCAAGTTTCAGTAGCACATTAGTGGTTAAGTCAGCGCTACTTAGCTTAGGGTAATATTCATGCAAAAACAAGCTCTAGCGATCGCATCTGTTTTATTATCTACCCTGTTGCCGCTCAATGCTTCGGCACAGAAATTTGAGGAGTTTTACATCTTTGGCGATAGTCTCTCAGACGTTGGCAACAGATTTGAAAGCTCTGAAGGTCTCTTCCCTCCTAGCCCTCCCTATTTTGAGGGACGTTTTACTAACGGTTTGGTCTGGGTGGAAGTTCTCGGATTAGAGTTAGGAATTGATCACAATCGAGCTAATAACTTTGCCCTTGGTGGTGCAACCTCAGAGGATGTGCTGGAGCAGGTTATTGAGTTGACCACAACAAGGCAACCACTCGATTCCAATGGTCTTTATACCGTTTGGGGCGGAGCCAACGACTACCTCGACATAGCTCCAGGCACAAACCCAACAGATATAGACACGACAACCACGGTCAACACCCTATCTAATGCGGTGACAACGCTGATTGCAAACGGTGCTGAAACGATTATAGTAGTCAACCTGCCAGATTTGGGAAGGACGCCTCTAAGATTAGCCTCTGCCTTTCCTGCCGACGCTATCACCGCCGCAGTAAATCAATACAACCGCAACTTAAATGCAGCTATGCAAATTTTAGCTCAAAACCGTGAAGTTCAGATCATACCACTCGATGTCAATGCTCTGGTTAATGAAGTTCTCGCCGAGCCAGCCAGATACGGCATAACAAACGTGACCGAACCTTGCTTAAATGATGCAACAGATACGGTTTGTCCCAACCCCGACGAGTATTTTTTTTGGGATGAAATTCATCCGACTGCTGCCGTTCATGAGCTGCTTGGAGAAGCGGCTTTGGCAGTGCTGATTAGTCCTCAAACAGTTATCCCCCAAGCCGACATTGCCTTAAGCGTTGCTCGCCGGCAGACTCAAACGATTGACGCTCGGCTCCGATCCCTGCGAGGTGTCCGCGAAACTCCCCCCGAACAACGGGTCGGTGCCTTCGTGAACGGTGACATCAACTTCGGCGATAAAGATACCAGCAATAGCGAACCGGGTTATGATTTGACAACGACAGGCATTACTGCTGGCATTGACTATCGCGTCACGGGCGACCTAGCGATGGGAGTTGCTGTCGGTCACCTCAGCAATGACACCGAACTTGATGATGACCTTGGCGAGGTTGAAGTTGATGGTTATGCCGTTTCTATCTATGGCAACTATGTTCGGGGTAACTTTTATACGGATGCCGTTGTCAGTTATGGTTGGAATGACTATGAGATAACCCGCCAAATCGAATTCGACAACCGCAGGGCTACTGCTGACACGGACGGGAACCAGCTATCGGTCAAAGTCAATGGTGGTTACAATACCAGATTGGGCAACTTTTCTTATGGACCAACCCTAGGAGTTGGCTATGATCGCGTCGAAATTGATGATTACACTGAGGAAGGTGCTCTTAGCCTCAACATGAAAGTCCAAGACCAAGAAGTGGAATCGCTGGTTCTCAGTGCGGGCGTTCAGGCGGCTTATGTGTTCAAAGCTGGCAACACTACAGTGACACCCAATATCCGGGCAAGTTACGAACACCAGTTCGCCAACGACAGCCGCGAAATCGAGACGGAACTCCTCACCCAACCCGGTATCCCGATACGGGCGACTACAGACGACCCCGATCGCGATTACGTGAGATTAGCCGCTGGAGTGGACGTGCAGTTTTCCCAGAATTTTTCCGGCGCGATCGATTACGAAAGTGTCGTCGGGCGCGAAGACTACACCGACCATACGGTTAGAGCACAACTGCGCTACCAATTCTAAACAACACCTAAACAACACAAATGTTTTATAATTGCCAATCTGAGTAGGGGTTTGGTGACCAAACCCCTACCGTCGCTATCCTTAAAGCGCCTTAGCCTTAGCCACGATATTATCTACCGTGTAGCCAAACTTCTCTAAAGCAACCTCACCGGGAGCCGATACGCCAAAGCGATCAATACTAATCGTGTCACCTTCAGAGCCAACATAGCGACACCAGCCAAAGCTAGAACCAGCTTCCACTGCTAGTCGCTTGGTTACGGCTTTCGGTAGTACAGATTCCCGATAGCTTTCATCCTGTTCCTCAAACAGTTCCCAGCTTGGCATGGAAACCACGCGGACTTTCTTTCCTTCACCCCGGAGTTTTTCCGCCGCATCAACACAGATGTGAACTTCTGAACCTGTGGCAATTAAGATGATGTCGGGTGTGCCATCGCTATCAGATAGGATGTAAGCACCTTGGGCGACAGCATCAACTGAACTTCCAGCTAAATTAGGTAGCCCTTGCCGGGACAATGCTAACAGACTCGGTGTTGGCATTCCATTAGCAGGTTTTGCCTTCTCAATGGCTATCTTGTATGCACCAGAGGTTTCATTGCCATCCGCCGGACGAAGCACGATTAAGTCGGGGATCGCTCGCAGGGTGGGAATATGCTCAATCGGTTGGTGCGTCGGACCATCTTCCCCTAATGCTACAGAGTCATGAGTCATTACCCAGATTACCCCGGCATGGGATAGGGCAGACAGGCGAATCGCTCCCCGCATGTAGTCGGTGAAGACTAAGAATGTGGCACCATAGGGAATCAACCCAGACTTATGCAGGGCAATCCCATTACAAATTGCTCCCATGCCATGTTCGCGAACCCCAAAGCGGAGGTTGCGATTTTCATAGGCACCTTTTTGGAAATCCTTTGATGATTTGAGCAAGGTT
This sequence comes from Coleofasciculus sp. G2-EDA-02, assembly GCF_040226375.1. Classification (NCBI taxonomy): domain Bacteria; kingdom Bacillati; phylum Cyanobacteriota; class Cyanophyceae; order Coleofasciculales; family Coleofasciculaceae; genus Coleofasciculus; species Coleofasciculus sp. G2-EDA-02. The sequence goes on from NZ_JAVKEW010000112.1 coordinate 22,440, forward strand.
TTGTTGGAAGGGGCTAAATCAGCCGAACCGCCAATCAGTTCCGGTAATACCCCAGCCATGACGTTGAGGATTGTGCCAGATAGATTCCGAGTGGCATCTTTCTTATCCTCAGGTGTATAGGAGGGTAGGACTTTCTCCCAACCTTCGGGCAGCTTACCACTGACCATCCGTTCTAATAAAGCGGCTTCCTCACCGTATTCGGCTTTATAACGGGTGAAGAGTTTGTTCCATTCTTCTTCATATTGGGCACCGCGATCAACTGCTTTGCGGAAATGCTTCAGGGCGTCTTCGGGTACCTCGAAGGCGGGATAGTTCCAACCCATATGTTCACGAGTGGCTTGTACTTCATCAGCACCCAAGGCTGCACCGTGTACGTCATGGGTATTGGCTTTATTGGGGGAGCCGAAACCAATGGTTGTGGTGACTTTAATTAAAGATGGTTTATCGGTTACCGCTTTAGCCGCTTCAATTGCCTTATGAATCGCGTCCAAGTTGGTGTTACCATCGGGAACATGCTGGACGTGCCAACCATAGGCTTCAAAGCGCTTGCCCACATCTTCCGTAAAGGCAAGGTCGGTGGAACCGTCAATGGAGATATGGTTATCATCGTAGAGGGCAATCAGTTTGCCCAGTCCTAAGTGTCCTGCCAGAGAACAGGCTTCTCCTGAGACACCCTCCATATTGCAACCATCACCTAAGATGACGTAGGTGTAGTGGTCGATAATTTGGCAATCGGGTTTATTAAACTTGGCGGCTAAATGTGCCTCTGCCATCGCTAAACCGACACCATTGGCAATCCCTTGTCCTAATGGTCCGGTGGTAACTTCTACCCCTTCAGTCATGAAGTTTTCCGGGTGACCAGGAGTTTTGGAGTCCAACTGGCGGAAGTGCTTGATATCATCGAGGCTGACGCTATCGTAACCTGTTAGATAGAGCAAGGCATACTGTAACATACAGCCATGACCCGCAGACAAAACAAAGCGATCGCGGTTTAACCAGTTGGGATTTTTTGGGTTGTACCGCATCAGGCGATCCCACAGCACAAACGCCATCGGTGCTGCGCCCATTGGCAATCCGGGATGACCGGAGTTTGCTTTCTCTACGGCGTCTATCGCCAGAAAGCGGATGGAATTAATACAAAGTTCTTCGACAGATTGGGTTGCAACGACCATAGGTGTTATGTAATGACTCCAGGAAACTAGGGTTTAACGCAAAATTACTTCCGTAAAGCAAAGGTTACTCTTTCCCCAAGGATACTCTCATCATCCCATTAGGGGGATCGATGATCAAGAGTCTCTGGTATAAGCTGGACTAAAATTTGAGGATTGGGTTGAATAAGCAGGACAAGTTGTTCTGTATATGTTTACACAGTATAAATTTAGGGGCGCATAGCCATGCACCCCCACTGGGATAATTTATTGGGTTGAGAACCTAGAACAAATTACAATACTTCGGTGTAATGGAATGTAACTTTCTCGCCAAATCGGTCAAAACGTCCATCAATTGTCGCTTCTGCGGTCGCCCGAATTGGGTCAGGGACAGCACTATCAAAGGTAGACTTGTAGCCGATGTAGACTTGCGAACCGAAGACAATGGCGGTCTCGAAGATATCAGTGGTGCTAGAATCGAGGTCTGTTAGCTCCGTTTCACCAGAATCCAGCAGACCATTTTGATTATTGTCTAGCCAGAACTGGTTACTGTAGCCCAATTCAGTGGGTAGCCAGCTCTTCTTATTACCCTTGCTCCCTTGGACTTGTTCCTCGTAACCCATATTCAAGGAATCAACCTTGACATTAACCGGATCACCGCTAGCATTGACCATGCGGAAGTTGCCAGAGAGAATATCTCCATTACGGATTCCGGTGAGGGAATCAATCTCGATACTGCGCTGATTCTGTTGGAAAACATCGACTACAGCATCGTCCTCATCAGAGGTTTCATTCCCTTCATCATCCGTACCGTTGGCAATGATGGTATTTTTGGGATCTTCCCAAGGATTTAATTCACCTGCCCCATAGGATATCGTATAGTCGAAGGTGAAGGCTTCACCAGGGTCGAGAACGATATCTCCTGTGTTTCCTGCAGCTTGCCAGTCGGCTAAGGCATCATTAAGCCGATCAAGGGTTTGGATTTCAGTGGTTTGCTGGATACCATCGCCGTTATTATCGATCCAGAGCGTGTCTGGTAGGGACGTAATTGTAACTGGGTCGTAGTCAGCGCTATTGGGGTCACTGTTGTTGGTGATTGTAACCGTGTAGGTGACATCAGCACCCACATCCTCGCGGATACTCGTCGTGCTAGCCGTCTTGATGACACTAATTTCTGGGAGAGCATCGCCGTAGTAGTTGGCATCATCGCTGTCGGTTAGAGGAGCCTGGTTACCCAGATCATCGGTGTAGGTAGCATTGACTGTCGCTGTGTTGGTGTGCTGTCCAGCTTCCCAGGTGGCGCCGTTGAAGGTGTACACAAATTCGTCAGCACCGCCTGCAACACCATCATTGGCGGCGAGGTCAAAGGGTGCGAGATTCAGAGCAAAGTCGCTATCGGATAGGGTGACTCCAGTCAAAGCCACATTACCCGTGTTCTGGACTACGAACTTGAAGATGGGATCACCGTTACCTTCGGTTAGTAAAGGACCGGTTGGGTTATCCGCATCAACAAAGGTGTTACCACCATCAACGGAGACGTATTTCTCTACGTCAATGCTGGGGTCAGCACCGAAGTAGTTACTGGGGTCATCATCCGTAACGTTCTCCGTGTTCCCTAAATCATCGGTGTAATTTCCTGTAACTGTTCCCAAGTTGCTGTAATCACCAGCTTGAGCAGTTCCATTGGCTTGGTAAGTCCAGGTTTCACCGACATCAAGAAGATTATCTCCATCGGTATCACCACTGACATAGGTGGGAGTAAAGTCGTCAGACGTATCATTTACTGTGCCATTATCATCCGTGACACTGACATTGGAGATGCCAACATTTCCGGCATTGCTAACACTGTATGTCCAGGTGACATCTGTGCCTGCTAGAATTTCTTGACCATCTGCACCATTGGTGACTTTATCGATGGCAATGGCGGGGTCAGCACCGAAGTAGTTACTGGGGTCATTAGCGGTGACTTGCTCAGTGTTATTTAAATCATCGGTGTAATTTCCTGTAACTGTTCCCAAGTTGCTGTAATCACCAGCTTGAGCAGTTCCATTGGCTTGGTAAGTCCAGGTTTCACCGACATCGAGAAGATTATCTCCATCGGTATCACCACTGACATAGGTGGGAGTAAAGTCGTCAGATGTATCATTTACTGTGCCATTGTCATCCGTGACACTGACATTGGAGATGCCAACATTTCCGGCATTGCTAACGCTGTATGTCCAGGTGACATCTGTGCCTGCTAGAATTTCTTGACCATCTGCACCATTGGTGACTTTATCGATGGCGATGGCGGGATTAGCACCGAAGTAGTGCGCCTCATCCATGTCACTGACGGTTGTTTGACCATCAGTTCCTGAAGTCGTTGCTGTGTTGGCGTGCTGACCCAATTGCCAGGTGGCGCCATTGAAGATAACTTCTGTGGATGCACCGGCGGCTAATGTGCCAATGTCGTATTGATTATTACCACTGGTTAAGTCTCCGGTGAGTCCATCCAGGTTAAAGTCGCTATCGGTTAAGTTAACGTTGGTTAGGTCAACGTCACCCGTATTCGTGACGACAAATTTGAAGAGGGGATTTGTGCCCTCTAGGACTTCTGGTCCGGTGACACTATCGGCATCTTCCCAGGTTGCACCGCCATCAACGGAGACGTATTTCTCTACGTCAATCGCTGGGTTTGTCGGACCTCCATTATCGGTGATATCGCCAATAACGCCGCCTGTTTTGGCACTCTCTTGACCACCATCTGTGGACTGGAGACGTACATACCACTCCGTATTTTCGAGCAGGGTTTCATCAAGATCCTGAGTGGAACTGCTAATCACGAAACTGGCGGTTTGAACGATTCCTTCTCCCGATCCTTGGTCGCTAAACTTGATGCCAATATCAAAGGGTTCTGCGCCATCAACAACGAAGCCAGGATCTAAGTTATTATCCGTTACCTGTTCTTCACCGATAACATAGGTTGGGGCAAAGGTGCTGAGAGACTGAGTATTACTCTGCTCAGATCGTTGGATGTTTAAGATCTGTAAGTTTAAAGCATCAGCGTTGTAAATGCTATTGATATCAAACGCAACACCAATCAGATCCTCTGTACCTGAATTGGAGCTGGGATCTAAGCTGAGTGTAACTTTAAGATCGTTAAAACCATCGTTATCAAAGTCTTGACCATATTCAATTGTGACATTGATGAGCTCGTTCGATGCACCAAGTTGTGTTGTGAATTGAGTTGTAAAGATTCCCATTGACGCTTCTTCTCCGTTAGTCTGTGAATAATGTCGTGACGAACTGACTGGTTTCGCGAGTCTTGCGAAAGCCAGATTATTGGGAAAATGGTCAAGGCTTATACATTCTGAGATCTATGGGTTGTGCTAAGATAGATCTCAAGAAAAGATACAAAGACCCTCAATCCAGGTTGGTCAAGGCAAAAAGCCAACCTGTACTTAATAGTAAATACAAACTAATGTTGGGTTTAAAGGTGTCTATTTCTTTAGCATTATATTTAGCAAGTTTCTCAGAATCGGCTAATTTTGAGATATTCTGCTTTTGCTTTTGTCGTCGTGGAACCTGGTACGTTCTACGACTGCATTATTTGGGCTAAAGACAATAGACGACAACCCGATAAGCTGGATTTGTAAAGTTTTGTTAAACCTACTCGATTTATCTTAAACCCAAATCCATTTTTTTGGCAACCTTTTTTAGATTAAATCTTTTTAATTTGATTGTTTCTAGTGTCCCCTAGATTTTACCTCCGAGTTTTTAATTCGGTTTGCTATGCTCAGATGCTTAAAGATTTGACGATAACCTGGGAAACTAACGATAAAGGCAGTCAATCCAGTCTGTCGTCAATCAGTTTTACAAGTGGTGAAATCGCAATCCTTTCTAGATAAGCGTTTCAGCCTCCTTGTTTTCACACATCATTTAGACGGGCGATAGCGATCATGAGTTTTTCTCTGACTTACCTAACATATTGAACCTTAAAGGTGAAAACATGGTGAAGATTGGAAAAATTTTTTTCGGATTTGAATTGAGCCAATTTTCCATAACTATTCTGTTGGCTACAGCCGATAAAAAGACTATAGCCATACTCAGTTGTTGTGCGTTTTATCAGCACGTTATACATAGGGATACTCTCTCTATTGCCCGTTGCCACTGACTACAGACGATAGAGCAAAGCCCCAACGAGCTAAATCTTTTTACCGGGAAAGGAAAGTAATGGAAATAATACCTAAATGATACGACTAAGGAAACAAGCCTGGGAATAGTGTATTACGACTGTCTTTCACGCAGAGACGATGCATGGACAGTTCGGTATCAAGTGTTTTGGTATCACATATAGGAAGACAAATTATTACCTAGCACGCTGAGGTCGAGAAAGGTTCAGTGCAGAAAGAACAGAGATGAAAAACGGGTGTCCGGTTTTTTGATGGCTTTGAGCGCTTGCGCGTTTTGAGCCATGAGCTTGCATCAGTTTTCCATGTATCTACGTCTCCCTGAGCTTGACAGTTGTGCCACAAACCTCCGTGGATAGAGATTTGTGATGATAAACATTAGTATATATCTAAAGGAGGCGATCGCACAATATCTTTTTCGAGAACTGAAGAACTATGGGGGAGAGGGGGATGTGGCGAAGATCGGTGATAGGAGGGAGATAGAGAGATAAGGATATGGGGGAGTAGGGGGTTGCTCATTCCCGAATCAGCACAACGGCGCGATCGCGTAGGGTGATTGCCGATGTTGTCGTGGTGCCAAAGGCAATGGCAGGGAGTAAAAACCCTGAAGGGGCACGGCAGTGCCGTACCCCTTCGGAACCTGTCCAAATTAATGGAGGCGTTGAAATCGCGATCGCTTGATCGCGAAGACAGCGCAACTGAGAACCTTAAGCTGATCTGTACTTCTTGAACACCAATGTGACATTATGGCCGCCAAAGCCAAAGGAATTCGATAGCGCCACATCGACTACCTGCTGACGGCTTTGATTGGGCACATAATCTAGATCGCAGTCTGGATCAGGATTTTCTAAATTAATCGTCGGCGGAATTTGGTCATGGGCTACGGCTAAGACTGATGCCACGGATTCGATGCCCCCAGAACCGCCTAACAGATGACCTGTCATCGATTTGGTGGAACTCACGGCAATCTTGTAGGCATAATCGCCCAAAACTTTTTTAATCGCCGTCGTTTCTGTGGGATCGTTAACGGGTGTACTCGTCCCGTGGGCATTAATATAGCTAACGGCTTCTGGCGACAATCCAGCATCCTTGAGTGCCAACTGCATTGCCCGGATTGCCCCTTCCCCACCGGGTACGGGTGAGGTCATGTGGTAGGCATCACAGGTCATGCCATAGCCAACCATTTCGGCATAAATATGGGCACCCCGACTGAGGGCATGTTCCAATTCTTCCAACAGTAGGATACCCGCACCTTCACCCATAACAAAGCCGTCGCGATCGCGATCAAAGGGACGACAGGCATGTTCGGGGTCATCATTGCGGGTAGACAGGGCTTTTGCCGAGGCAAATCCCGCCACGGATAAAGGTGTCACGGCGGCTTCTGTTCCTCCACAAATCATCGCTTGGGCATAACCCCGTTGAATCAAACGAAAGGCATCCCCCACCCCATGGGCGCCAGAAGCACAGGCACTGACGGTAGAGGTATTGGGTCCTTTTGCCCCGGTATGAATTGCCGTGAGTCCGGCTGCCATATTAGCAATCATCATCGGAATCATAAACGGGCTACAGCGATCCGGACCACGAGTCAAGTAGACCTCTTGTTGGTCTTCCAGGACTTTGAGCCCGCCAACCCCGGTGCCAATGACAACACCCACCTGTTCTGCGTTCAATTCATTGATGACAAACTTCGCATCTGCGATCGCTTGTTTGCTAGCCGCGACTCCAAATTGGGCAAAGCGATCCATCCGCTTGGCTTCTTTGCGATCCATATAGTCATGGGGATTAAATCCCTTGACTTCGCCAGCAATACGACAGGCATGGCGGGAGGGGTCAAACCGGGTAATTGTACTAATCCCATTACGCCCACTCAAGAGTCCATCCCAATACTCTGCCACAGTATTACCGATGGGAGTGATCGCGCCCAATCCTGTAACAACAACGCGCTTGAGTTCAATGTTTGTCATGATGCCAATAAAACCGGGCAACTGCCCGAGAACGCAGAACTTTTTTCAAAAAGACAACCGCTAATTACGCCGCCGCTTCTGTTTTTTCGCTGATATAGTCTACCGCCGCTTTGACTGTGGCAATATTTTCGGCGGCTTCGTCTGGAATCTCGATATCGAACTCTTCCTCCAAAGCCATGACCAATTCCACCACGTCCAGGGAGTCGGCGTTGAGATCATTGGCAAAGTTGGCGTTAGGCTTTACGTCATCGGGGTCAACTTCCAATTGTTCCGTAACTATTTTTTTGACTCTATCGAAAATTGCTTGGTTCATCTACTCTATACCTCAACCGAGTTGCTAGAACGTGATCAATTGGTTCGTTTGCATTTTCTCATCTTATCCGAAAGGGGGATCATCAAACCCATCGGTAGCCGCTTCTCCAACTGGCATCCAGTTGGGCTACTCATCATATCATGTTCATGGTACTCCTACTCCTTTGAGCCAGCTATAGGATACTTCTGCTCCTTTGAGCCAGCTATGTAGCCATCAACAATCACCAATCAACAAGCTGATCATGTTAACCGCGCTTAGGGTCATTCCCTTACGGACAGTTGGTTTGATTCTGGGGAAGCGATCGCGAGCTTCCCTAGGAGCTTGTCTGCTCTACATCTTCTTATTTTATGGGCTACGCTCCATTTTTCGGAAGTTTGAGAGCAATATTGCCCTAGTCCCCCTGAATGTCTCCACTTATCCCATTCTGACGATTTTCATTCTGGTCAGTTTGATGCCATCGGTTCTGCCCCTAATTTTTGGTTCTGGGTGTACCATTGGCGGCAACAACCTCATCTCTCGAATTTTCCAGCAATCCGGTTAATATAGAGGTGGGATGCTGTTTATGGGGCCAAGCAAAGGCGTGGCGAAAGGCGGCATCTTGACAGGCTTGCATTTGTTCAAAATCAATCACATCTTGGGTTAATAGGTTTTCGTACTCAAAGGGTAACCGCACATTATTTAATCCCGCGTTATCGGTACAAATGGCAATATCAACCCCCGCATCAAAACAGGAATCAAATACCACTTTCAATTGATGAATATCATCGAGTGTACCTGTTTTTAAGTAAGTCGTGGGACATATTTCTAAACATTGCTGTCGCTGGGCAACCTCTTTTAACAACTCTGGATATTTTAAAGGAATATGAATGCCATGACCAATTCTCATTAAATATGGCAAGAGTTCTGGATAACAACCGTCGGTGGTTTCGTAGAGATGACCGGTTGTATTAAGACCGAGCGATCGCGCATACTGATAGAGTCCCACAAATTCCTCTAATCGTTCACCATAATGAGCATCTCCTCCCGCCAAATCAACCCCACATACATAGTCCTTCCTTTGGGCAGCTAAATCAACAATTGCCTTATTCACCTCATAAGGAAGCCGTGAATGCATACAGAGAATCTGACTCGTCACCATCGGATAATCATTTACCTGACTGGCTTTTCCGACAATCTCCACAATCTGCGCCATCTGATCAATCCGTTCCGATTGACTTAACTGTTCCGGCGTGCGTAAATAAGGCGTATAGCGAAGTTCTAAATAGGCTAAATTCTCAAAGATATACGCGCCGCGAATTAAGCGATAGATAAAATAGGGTAAGCTTGGCGCTGTTTGGACATGTTCCACCAACGTGTGCAGTTCCAAATACTCATCCAACGTATTGCGCGATCGCGTGTAAAATTCCTCAAACTCCTCATAGTCAGCAAATTTCTGGGTTAACGGATCACTTTGGCGTTGAAAATATCGCCAGAGAATCCGAGGAACCACTGAACCCCCCAGATGACGGTGTAACTCAGCGTATAATGGCATACAATCTCCTAGTAAATGTGACAAATGACGAATGACAAATAACCATTAACTTCTCGGACGCCCCAGGGTAGTAATATAAAGAACCGCCTCATCAGGAGGAATCCCTAAAACTTCATTCACTTGATCATCAAAGAACCCACCAATACCACTTACACCCAATTGTAAATAAATCGCCGCTAAATTGAGCCGTTGTCCCAGGTGTCCCGCATCCAGATGCAGGTAACGATAAGCGCGATCGCCATACTTCGCCACAGCTTCCTGCAAGTCGGCTGTGTGAAAGAGAACCACACTCGCATCCCGCCCTAACTCTTGTCCCAAGCACAAATAGTGTAATTCCCGGCGGAAGTTCTTAAAGCGAATTTGCCTTAATTCTTGGGCTTTCGGTGCATAATAATAGCAGCCTTCCTCTAAACCTGTTACCCCAGAAATTGCCACAAAGGTTTCAATTAAGCTAAGATCAAAATAATCAGGATAACTCTCAAATCCTTGCTGGCTGTAATGTTGCGGTTGGTAGGTAAAATCAAGCAGCAATTTAAGTTCATCTAAGGTTAGGGTTGCACCATTATAAGCGCGAGTTGATCGCCGTTTAAGAATCGTATTTTCTAAAGCTTGAGGCGCATATCCTTCCCTGGTAATACTTCCCCATTGAATCGGCGGTGTAGCGGTGGAGACTTTGGTGCAGAAGGGAAAATTATACTTGTCTTCTCCTAAGTTTTCCGACTCTGAGTCATCGGATGATGGCGATTCGATTTTTTCCTTATCCGTCGGTTCAATTTGCGTTGCTTGGTGTAGGTAAGCTAGCAACTCCCCATCAGGAAGTTTGGGATAGTCAAACTGTGTCGCTGACGGTAAGACAGTGGGTTGAGAGAGGCTATTTTGTCCCTGGAGTTGATCAGCGAGGGGAACAACTGCGATCGCGCCCTCTTGTTCAGGGTTAAGATAAAGCAGATCATTCACCTTTTGATCGACAAAGCCACCAATCAGATAAGGGCGATACCCCGTTAACGCACCAGCTAGTTCAATATTACCCAACAAATGACCCGTATCCAGAAATATCCGGCGATAGGCGCGGTCTTCATAGCGCCAAGCCGAACGATAAAATATAGCTGTGGTGATTATCGCCAGTTCCGTTGTCTCTAAGCTAGGATGCTGGAAACAGGCATCTTGTAGCGCCAACCAAACCTCGCTATCCCAAAAATGCACCAGAGAATGGTTCGGACACTGATAGTTATAGAGTCCTGGCGGTAAGATAGAAGTACCGCGAGAAATTAAATAGACTTCCGCCGGATACAATCCCCCCGCCGACGGCGCCGCCCTTAAATAAACGGGAGGTCCAATCATCGTTTCCATCTTAGCGGTTAAGCCATAGCTGCACAAGAGCAACCGTGACAACCGCCACCAACGTTTCCCCGGTTCTTGGGTGAACCCTTGGGGATCTTCTTTGAGATAGGGCTTCAGGTCAATATTCGTCCCCAGTTTATACTCTTTAAAGGGTATTGGTTGATTGTCCCAGTCTAGTCGCTTATTTTTGGACGAGATCGTCTCCGGATCGTATTTGGTACGCTCGTGATAATGTTGCGCGATCGATAATTGTGGGTTGGACATCGTTTTTTCCGGTTGGTTTTTGCTCTGGCTTTTATCTAGAAGTTTTTAATAGTTTCCTTTCGGCTCGTCAAAACAGAAACCCACTCAACCTTCATCGCTCTTAGTTTTACCCTAGTGGAATGGGTCAAAAGTTAAGGGTTGATGGGCGTGGACTTGGAGCCGTATAGGGGTGAATCATTTCCAACTTAGATAATAAAACATCCCTGGATAGAATACAAAATTGAGTTGTTCAATTTTAGGGGCGACAACCGGATTTTATCTTCTTCAGCGTGAAGAAATGGTCTTCTGTGATGCCTAATGGCTAGATGAAGAGTCGCTGTCATCCCCTAAACTGACTTTCTTGATTATAGGATGAAAAAATATCGTCGTTTGGATACCGAGAAATCCAGTTGATTAGTCCTGATTTTGCCCTGCATTAAAGACATAATTATCACAAACAATCTCATTTGTCAATCCACCTAAGCAGGGAATATTAATTTTGATAATTATTAAAAAAAAGTTAGAAAAAATGTAGTTTTAGCTACAATGATTTAATATTTATACATACTTTGAGCTATAAATCTATAGTGACCTGATCAGGCAGATTAAATGGGGTTGAGGCACAAGCTTCAAGAGTCACAAAACAAATGGAGAAGATTGGTGGAAAACAGTTACTGGATCAATATGCTAGAGGTAGACGCGATTTTAGTGTGATTGATATCAGTGAAGCCGACTTATTTGAAGCTGATTTACAAGGCATTAATTTGAATGGATCTTCCTTACAAAAGAGTTATCTGCCTTATTCTAACCTCAGTCAAGCCCAACTCCAACAAGCCCAACTGCAATCTGCTGAGTTGAGCGATACTAAACTATACCAAACCAATCTATCTCAGGCAAATTTACAACAAGCGAATCTCTCAAGAGCGACATTACGTCGTGCCAATTTGCGAGGCGCTAACTTAGCGTATACCAATTTGCAAGGGGCTGATTTAGGCAATGCTGATCTAACAGATGCCAACTTGAATTATGCTAATTTAAGCGGGGCTAATTTAACCAAGGCAAACCTAAGTCAAGCTAACTTAAAGGGGACGAACTTTTTTCGTAGTCATAATGTTAATTTTTCCAATGCTTATGTCGATTTTTCAACCATTTATCCAGACGGACATCGATTTGATTGTGAGGAATCTGGCTTAAGCTGAAAATCAATACGGGCAAACCTTTGAGGTGTGTCCTCTCTGGAAGAAAACTGCTTCACCCTCATCCCCTAACCTCTTCTCCATCCCCCCCAGCCCCCCTTTGAAAGGGGGGAGGGAGAAGGAGAAGCATCACAAAATTATTTTTTATTGTTTTTTAGTAGTTTTTTTAATCAAGCAAATTATCAGCAATTTTCCCAAAAATAATGATTACAATTATCTAGATAGAGTATGATCAAAATCCGGTTTATTGATTTATTTGCAGGCATAGGTGGGATGCGCCTAGGCTTTGAACAAGCTGCTGATTCCTTAAACTGCAAAACTGAATGTGTTTTAGCGAGTGAAATCAGTGCAGATTGTCAATGGGTTTACCAAAATAATTTTAACCATGAGGTCTTAGGAGATATCCGGGCAATTAACCAATTACCGCCCCATGACGTTTTATTAGCAGGTTTTCCTTGTCAGTCTTTTTCCTACGCGGGGAAGAAGGCAGGATTTGGAGACACGAGAGGAACATTGTTTTTTGAAATATTGAGATTAATAGATACCTGTAAACCTCAAGCCTTAATTTTTGAAAATGTTCGCGGTCTTTATAGTCATGATCAGGGTAAAACTTTAGCAACAATCAAGCATGAAATTAAAAATCGAGGATATAGCTTCGATACATTTCTATTAAACAGTTCTAATTTTGGATTACCACAAAACCGGGTTCGCCTGTATATGGTTGGTATTTTAGGGGTTTCGCCAAAATTCGAGTTGATTTCTGATGTGGGTTCGCCCGATTCCCATTCTTATAATTGTCAGCAGCTATCTTTATTTAATCCATTAAGTAAACCTGTTGCTGTGGCTGATATATTAGAAGATAATCCTGATTCAAAATATGATTGTTCATCTGAGTTTGTTGAAGCTCTAAAAACCCGGTTAAACAACAATTTAACTCAATTGCATGGTCGGCGACTTATTGATTATAGAGGGGGAAATTCTCTGCACTCATGGGAACTGGGTTTACGGGGAAAATGTAGTCCGGAAGAAATTGAGTTAATGAACTGTTTTATTTTAAAGCGTCGGAATAAAGTATTTGGTCGTCATCAAGATGGTAAATTGCTTAGTCGAGAGCAAATAGCCAGCTTTTTTGAGCATCTCCATCTTGACCAGATTCTTGACTCACTCGTAGCCAAAAAATATTTACAAGTTGTTGATTGCAAATACAAGCCTGTATCGGGGAACTTCTCTTTTGAGGTTTATAAATTTTTAGATCCCCGTAAAATATCAGTCACGTTGGTGGCTAGCGATGCCAATCGATTAGGAATTTATCACAATCATCGAGTCCGGAGAATCACACCGCGAGAAGCCGCACGTCTCCAAGGATTTACCGATGATTTTATTTTGCATTTTAATGATGATAAAGCGTACTATCAGTTAGGTAATTCAGTCAGTATCAATGTTGTGAAAGCTGTCGCCAGTGACGTTATTTTGAATACATTATCAGGTGAAAGCGCCAACAAAAGTTTGATACCGCTCAACTCTCTATCTGGAGGGTAATTATCGGTGCGATCGCGTTAAAAGTTACAGACATTCAGATTACAATTAAAACCCTAATCTTGATGATAGTTGAAATTTAATAAAATTCCCGACCTAAGCCTAGATAGGATCAAAACGAATACAGTTTCTGACAGACAAACTCAACTTGAGGAGTTGAAGTTATGAAAACTGTTCCTTAAGCTGTCATGCATTTAAATTGGGTATTAGTAGCGAGCAAGATGCTCGCACTACAAGGATTTCACCATTATTGATATTAAGGTTTAAATGCCGAACAGCTTATTCCCGATTCAATCAACTATGCTTAGGTTGTCGTAGCCAGTGAGAACGTAGGGGACTGAGGATGCGATTGAGTAGGCGAATTTGTTCGGCTGTTCCCATGCAGATGAGTACATCCCCAGATAGTAGCGGGGTTTCACCATTAGGTCCAGCGATCAAATTGCCATCAGCGCGGCGAATTGCCAAAACTAATGCCCCCGTTTGCGATCGCAAATTGGCTTCCCGCAGTGTTTTTCCGATAAAGGGACAGGTTTCGGCGTCAATCAGAAACTCTTCCATGTAAAATGAACGATCAGCCCCAGTGAGAATCCCATCCACAAAGTCCATTACTTGGGGTCTTAGGGCAGCCGATGCCATGCGCTTACCCCCGGTGATGTAGGGGGATACAACAGCATCTGCACCCGCACGCTGAAGCTTTTTCAGGGCTTCTTCAGAACTTGCCCGCGCGATCGCCCGAATTTTTGGGTTGAGGGTTTTGGCGGAGAGGATGGTATAGAGATTTTCGGCATCAGACGGTAACGCGGCGACTAAACAAATCGCCTTTTCGATACCCACCGCCTGCAGGGTACTATCTAAAGTCGCATCCCCTTGGGCAACAATATAACCCAACTCCCGCGCCTCCTCTACCTGATCAACTTGAGAGTCGATCGTGACAAACTCAATCCCCTCAGCCTTAAATTCTAGGGCAATCTGACGCCCTGTACGTCCAAAGCCGCAGAGGATGTAGTGGTTATCTAAGGTATCAATCAAGCGTCGTCTTTGCCTCAGTCGAATTCCTTGTTGAAAGTAGCCTTGAATTAGGGCTTCTGTAAAGCGATTGACAATATAACCAATGGCGACAAGACCCATTAAAATCAGGGAAATGGTGAACAGGCGTCCGCGATCGTCCAGAGGATTTGTCTCTCCATAGCCAACCGTCGCCAGAGTAATGATCGTCATGTAGGCAGCATCCGACCATGACCACCCCTCCACCAGTTTGTACCATAACGTACCAATTAGAGCGACTCCCAAGAGGGCAAGTCCACCACCAATCAGTTCTTTCCGCAAACGTTGATATTTCTCTTCCAGGGTTGAGTACAAGGAGACGAATGATTGATAACTATTCCCATAATCGGCTACTTTCACTTTAGGATAAAATTTTCACATTGCGTCCCTGGAGTAATGATGGCATTATCTGACCAAATTATGGCAGATGGGGGAGTTCCTTGGTGTATTAGTTTCGCCAGTGGTGATGCAACGGGTTGGGTGGGGACAGACTGGATCGAGGATATCATGCTACGAACCGTGGCACCCCAGGTTGATGACCAATGGGTGTTCGTTTAAGCCTGTAATAAGGTTTGCTTATCACCATAAATCTGAGAAAATCCAAGAAGTCTTTATATTAGAAAAAGATGTTTGAACAACAACCAAAACAGCTACGACAGAAGGTGGATTTTTTAGCAACACAAGCTCTAGAAAAATCTGATCCATCAGGATGGTTTGAAATTCTTTATTCCCAAGCCAATGGTGATCCCCAACAAGTACCGTGGGCGCGTTTGCAAACCCATCCCTATTTCCAAGATTGGCTAGATAAAAATAAGCCAAAAGGAAATAATCCCTCAGCTTTAGTCATTGGCTGCGGATTAGGCGATGATGCAGAAGCATTGGCTAGATTAGGTTTCAACGTGACAGCCTTTGATATTTCCCCAACTGCGATCGCATGGTGTCAGCAACGATTCCCCAACTCCCCGGTTACCTACGTTGTGGCTAATTTGTTCGCCTTAGATCCGGCTTGGCGTCATCAGTTTGACTTGGTATTAGAATGTCGGAATATCCAAGCGTTACCGTTAAATGTACGAGCAACTGTGATTGATGCGATCGCGTCTTTAGTCGCTACAGGGGGAACTCTATTAGTAATCACCCGATTTCGCCAGACAGATGCTGAACCCGATGGTCCACCTTGGGCGCTTTCTGACAGGGAACTTGCCCAATTTCAGGAGTTAGGATTAGAGGAAGTTCATCGGGATAGCTTTATTGAAGCCGAGAACCCTTCTGTACAACAGCTTCGGATTGAATATAGGCGATCAAGACAGTAGAGGTAAGCCGACTTAATAGCGAAACCCTTAATATACTGTAGGGTGGGCATTGTCCACCAGCATACCAGCCAGTGTCATTCGACTTACTATTTCAATCAGTTCAAAAATTGACAATGGATAATGAACAATGGATAATGACCTCTCCTTAAAAGAAGAGGATTGAAATTAAGGAAAATCTTTTTTAATTTCTTCGTAAACGAAGAGATCTTAGACCCAATTAATCAATTGTCAATTATCAATTATTAATTATCCATTGATAAACGGTTAAAAAGGCTGAAAAAGAATGGAAAAGGTAATCCCATGATCTTGCAGAGAACCTCCTTCATCCTCAACATTATTCAGGGGAATCCCCCAATACAGTTGCGCGGACCAAGACGGATCTCGTTGCCACAAAAGTCCTAACCCAATACTGGTTAAGGTGTTAGGACTGGTAACCTCATCTTCGTGGTTCCAAACCGTGCCAATATCAAAAAAAGGAGCGATTTGGACAGTCCCAATCCCCTCAGGTTGGCGGATAATCGGTAAACGAATTTCCACGGAACCGATAATCCCATTGTCAGCCACACGTTGATTTTGGCGATAGCCGCGCACGGTATCAATTCCACCAATACTGAACTGTTCGAGAGGTAAGAGAGAATCATTCGATAATTGCGCTCCAGCACGAGCAATAATGATACTATCAGCGCCTAAAGCCTGCACCCACTGAAACTGTCCCACCCAACTCATAAAGCGCCCATCAATTCCCGTATCATTGATTGTGGCATCAAAAGCATCTAAACCAAAACTAAACTGCGATCGCGCGGCTAAGACGCGATCCGTTGAACGATTTACCCAGTCTTGGCTAAACCGCAATACGGTTACTTTCGATTCCCCATCTTCAGGTCCGAGGGAAAAGGAAAATGGGATATCCTCAAGGACAAAGGTTTGACTTTGGCGTAAATCCAGGGACAAGGAAAGGGCAAAGTCACTCGTCGGCTTGTGGACAATCGGTTGGCGAAACCCAACTGAAAAGGTTTCCGAGTGGGAGTTAATGTCTAAGACTGAAAACGGATCTTCGACAATTTCACTATCGCTATGGTTATAGCTGAGCCTTAACTTACCATCCCTGGGATTTAAGGGGATTTCATAGCTAAGACCATACTGATCAACACCTTCAGTTATGCTATAGTCTGCACTCAAGCGATCGCCTAATCCCAACAGATTCTGATTCTCTACTCTCACTGTCCCCCCTAGGGAACCGACACTGGGAGAGTCTCGATTTTCTATAGTCACAGCACTCGTCCAAGGTTTTGCCTCTTCTAGCTGTAGGGTTAAGACACTCGTACCTGCTATCGTTCCCGCCGATAACTCCGCTTGAATTTGATCGAGTACCGGATCAAGTTGCAGCAGTTGCAGTGCTTCTTCTAAACGACGAAGATTCACCGGGGTTTGAGCCGCCAACTGAATCCGCGATCGCACATAATCCTCCTGCAAACGTTCCAATCCTTGAATATCAATCCGTTCAATACTACCTTCAACCACCTGAATACTCACCACACCATTAGTAATATCCTGAGACGGCAAAAAAGCACCAGAGGTGGTGTAGCCATTATCCGTATATAACCCGGTAATCGCCGTGCGAATCGCTAATAATTCTTCAAAGGAAGCATTTTGACCAATAAAAGGCGCAACAACGGCTTGTAATTGAGTCCCAGAAAAAACCGTACTCCCCAATACCTCCACTCGTTTTATTTTGACATTTACATCTAAATTTGGTATGGATGTCGGGTTAATTTCCGGAGTGGGTGTGAGTGGGGGAAGTGATGGGGGAAGTGATGGGGACGTCGTCGGTAAAGAAGGCAGATTGGGACGAGTGGGTTCCAGGATACCCGGTGGAATATCCGGATTAGTTTGACTCATCCATGGCAAGTCTTGAGCTAGGGCGGTACAACTCCAGCTCAAGTAAACCATATTTAAAGCCCAAAGAAACCGTTTAAACATGAAACCGTAGCGCAAAGGTCATCGGTTGACAAGGATGCAGAGAAACCCCGGACTGTTTAAAGCGTCTAGTTGCAAAAAAAAATAATTCATACCCCATTGCCTTCATGCTAAGTAATATTCTTTTATTTCTTGTTCTGGTTTTATCATCACTTACCGGAAGAAATACAATATAGTAGCAGCTTGCGGAGACTAATTGTCCCCTGTTTTTGCACGTTGAGAAACCCTGAGCTCCTCAAATTTAGACCACCCAGTTCCGGTGGAAATTTCCTAAAATAGAGTTAATCGTTATCGTTGTTCCGAAAAATGTCCCACGGTTGGCAGCTTTGGCGTCGATTTATTGGATTATCCTTAGCCAGCCTTGTCTTTTGTATCAGCTTTCATCCCTGGTTTACTGGGCAAGCCGAATCCGCAACAGAAATTCAACAGCAGCAATTGCTCACACCGACTGCTGAAAAACAGCTCGTGTCCAAGGGAATTGAATCCTATCAAATCGGAGAATTTGCCCAAGCCATTACCTTTTGGGAACAAGCCCTACCTCAAATCACCGACGAAAAAGATAGAGCAATTGTTCACAATAACCTAGCTTTAGCTTATCGGCAAATGGGGGAACTAGCTCAGGCGATCGCGCACTGGGAAAAGGCGATCCAAATTTACCAGGCTTTCCCCGATGCAGAAAACCGCAAACAGATCGCGGGACTATTAACCGAACAAGCCCAAACCTACAATGATTTGGGACAGCATCCGCGAGCGATTACTCTCTTAGAGTCAGCCATTGAACTCACCACTAAATACCCAGATCCCTTAACGGAAGCAGCCGCTCAGGGCGCTTTAGGCAATGCCCACTGGAGTTTGGGAAACTATGATCAGGCGCTCTCTGCCCACAAACGTAGCCTAAAAATTGCCCGCGAATTGAATAATACCAGCTTTATCGCCACAGCTTTGAATAACTTGGGGAATGTTTACATGAGCCAAGCCACCCGGTATAGTTATCAGGCGCAGGTGGCTGAGTTAGAAGGAGATATTGAACAGACAACGCGCTTAACCCAAGAAGCGATTCAGGATTGGACCCAAGCAAGAACATTCTTTGAGCAAAGTCTACAAACGGCTCAAGCCTTAGAGAGTTTGACCGAAATTAAAGCCTTAATGAATTTAAATCGCTGGGTGATTAGTCGTCATCTAGTCAATGTTGGTAACAATTCAGCCCAACCATTGAGTAGTGCTGATCAAGAATTTCTCCAGACGAATTGGCAACGAGTCAGAGAACTCCTAGTTAGAATACCCGATTCGCGACAGAAAGCCTATACGTTGATTAACCTAGCACAGAGTTTTCAACGTATCGAATCAGAGGCTTCGACACAGGAGTCGCTCCAGCTTTTGAGCCAAGCCATAATGGTTGCTCAAAAGATTGGCGATGCTAAAGCTCAATCCTTCGCCCTAGGGAGCTTAGGACAATTGTATGAATCAGCCGGAGACTACAGCACGGCGATGGAGTTGACTCGCCAAGCGGAATTTAGAGCCCAGCAAATTCAATCATCCGATAGTTTGTATCGCTGGCAATGGCAAGCAGGGCGGATGCTGAAAGCTAGAGGAGCCACCACTCAAGCCATTTCCGCTTATGAACAAGCAATCGCGACGCTGCAAAACATTCGCGGCGATTTAGTTACCAATAAAGAGTTACAACTGGATTTCCGGGAACAGGTTGAACCCGTTTATCGGGAATTGATTGATTTGCTCCTGAATGCTTCCAGTGGCGATTTGAGCGATCCTAATTCCCCGGTAGCAGCCTCACCCCTGAAAAAAGTCATCGATATCGTCGAACTGCTTAAACTAGCAGAGTTGGAAAACTTTTTCGGCGATGAATGTGTGCAAGTAGCGAAAGACAAAGCCCAAAATGAGAAAGGATTAGCCGATGCTAATGCGGCTGTCATCTACTCGATCATTTTGAATGATCGCACCGAAATGATCCTGCGCTCGCCTGATGGTTCCCTGAAAAACTATCCTATCCCCATCAGTAAAGAAGATATGGAAGCCGAGATTGAGCAGCTACGCTACTTTCTCGAACTGCGAACCACAGAGCAATATATCTTCCAAGCGAAAGAAATTTATAATCTGCTGATTCGTCCTCTGGAAGCCGATTTAGCTCTCATGCAACCCAAGACTTTAGTCTTCATCAACGATGGCGTCTTGCGTCAGATACCCATGAGTGCGCTGCATGATGGTCAAAAGTTTTTGATTGAGAAGTATCCCATTGCGATTACCCCGAGTCTGTCATTGACTACGAGTCAACCGCTAGATCACAATCACTTAAGTGTGTTGAGTATGGGTTTAACGGTTGCTAGACCTCCATTTTCCGCCCTCACGAATGTAAAAGCTGAGCTAAAGGCGGTCGAAGAAATATTAGGCGGGACTGAGTTAATTGATCAGGAATTTACATTCTCGAACTTGCAAGCAAAACTAAGACGCAAAAATTTTCCCGTTGTTCACATGGCAACCCATGGCAAGTTTGGTGTCGATTCCCAGAGTACATTTCTACTGGGTTATGATCAACAAATTAGTATTGAAGAACTCGACAATTTATTGCGTTCTCGCGGTCGTCAAGAAGCGGTGAAACTCCTCACCTTGAGTGCTTGCCAAACGGCGACGGGTAACAATCGCTCAGCGTTAGGAATTGCAGGTGTCGCTGTTCGAGCGGGTGTCGAGAGTGCTTTAGCGACGCTGTGGTATATCAATGATGAAGCGACTGTACCGCTGATTGCCGAATTTTATCGCCAACTGAGCCAACCTGACATCACCCGGGCAGAAGCGTTAAGACAGGCGCAGCTTCAGATGATCTCTAATGTCAACTATAATCATCCTGCGGTTTGGTCGCCGTTTATTCTGATTGGGAATTGGAATTAGTTAGGGCTTGCTCAATTGAACTCAAAAGAGGGAGTAGGGATACACCATTTATCCCTACTCCCGGTATTGCACTAATGTTCACGCTCTACCCGCTTTCCGTTACATAAGACCTACTCGAAGCTAGTGGGCTGTCCATTTGAATGTTTATGGTCTTATGGCAACATTAAGCCGTTCTTGCTGGGTCACTTGAGTCAAACCAACTTGCTCAAGCAGAGCCAGAAAATCATCGTTGGTGGCTAGCTCATGGGAATTAGCCGTTGGCACGTTGGACATTGCCGCTAAGGCATCGTACCAAAGCCCAGATTCAGCATAGCTCCAAGCGCGATCGCGCCACACCTGTGTTGGCACATTGCTCTTGAGAGGAGGAGTCGATGGCAGTTGTTGTTCTAAAACCCCTGGTGTGCGTACACGCTCAATCCAGCTAATAAATACGGGATTGGCTGACGGACGCTTGGTATTACAGATCAGAGTTACTGACCATTTATAGGTTCGTCCGGTTTGCAGTTCAGGTCGGTCTTTGGGAAGTTGCAACTGCATCATTCCCATCTGGGGAGAGTCAATCTGTTTCTCAAATAGCGGTTCAGGAACTCCAGGTTCCACTAGAGCAAACCGCATGGGTACAGAGACAGGCTGTGATAAGTGCCAGAAAAAGGTAGGATGACCCGATGTGGTTTGTCCAGCATAATCCTCCGATGGGATTAATAACGTCACTAAATCGTTGGTTAACGATTGGCTACAGCCGCGTGAACCCGACCCAATCGTCCGCCGTGGATTACTTGCCACGGGTGGTATATATTGTTTAGACGCACGATTGGTTGACGTTGATTTTAACTCCGCATTGGCGGGTAGATCTTTCCAGGTCGAGGTCAGAACTTCTAATTTTTTTGACGACTGAAAAATCCGGGGTTCAGGTAGATCTAAAAAGCCGAACATTTGCAGGGAAACAATTGAAGCTGTCCCGGCAATGATGGTTACTAATTTTTGCCGAGTAGTGTTCATGAGATTAGGTCCTTCGTTTCATAAGGGTCTTTTGACAAAGGTTTTGGATGTGATGCACCTACTCTAGCTGTTGAAAAATTTTGCCTGAAGAATTTTAGACTCAATAGCGCTCTTTGCTGGCAAAATCTAAATCATTATACAGGGCATTTTGAACAACTACAGCAAAATTTGATAAATTGCGGTTAACTGTTCGCGCCCTTTGAGTCTCACCTGACCGATTTGTTTCGTGGGGAATTGATTTTGCAGATGCTGATAGGTTTCTTCATTGATTAAAATCCGGCAAATTCCCCCATCTAGAGTTTTATCGTAACTTTCTAATCGAGCCGCGACATTCACGCTATCTCCTAGGGTGGTATAGTCGAGTCTTTGAGAGTTTCCCAAGCTACCTGTGACGACATCTCCTGTAGCAATTCCCACGCGCATCGCTGTTTGGGGATAGCCTTGACGTTGCCACTCTTGATTGAGGGTTTGCAGTTTCTGTGCCATGGCTAAAGCACAGTTGACGGCGGCTATAGCATCTTGAGCAATTTCCTCGGATGTCGTGCGTTTAATCGGCACGCCAAACACAGCCATCACCGCATCTCCGATAAACTTATCCACAACACCGCCATGGTCTAGCACCGTCCCAGCCATAGCATCCATATATTGGTTCAGCCAAGCCATAAGCACTTCCGAACTCATATTTTCTGCTACTGTACTAAACCCTTTGAGGTCTGAGAACAGAACCGTCGCCGTCATTTTCTGACCACGTAGACGTCCTTCTTTGAGAAGTTGTTCGCGATCGCGCCAAATTGCTTCGGCGATTTGCTTCGTTACATGGCGACCGAATAAATTCATAACGGTGTGTCGCTCTTCACGCTCGAAGTTGGCGATGTACCCCGTAGTTGCTGTAGCGGCACCCAATAAAGCCAAGGCGGGAGGAATTACAGGAATCCACCAACTGCTGATGATAAAGGCTAAGTAGCTGCTCCCCACCAAACCTGCCAGCGCGAACAAAAGGCTGATTAGTGTCCAACGCGGCAGTAATTTAGCCAAACCTCCAGCATCTCGCAAAACCCAACACAGGGTTGCACCCGTTAAAGACCAGAGGAAAATCCAGACCACCTCGATAGGTTCGGACCAAGTTTTGAGTCCAGAACGTCCGTCTAAGGCTGAACTGAGCAATTGACTAATTATGTTAGCCTGAGCTTCTATCCCAGGTGTGCGCTCTTGGGTGGCAATTTTATCACCACTATAAGGGGTGTAGAAGAAATCATTCAGGCTAGTTGCCGTTGCCCCAATTAAAACGAGGCGATCGCGCATTAAGTCTGGTTGTATCCGATCTTCGAGTACCTCTGTCAATGACACCCTGGAAAAGGTACGCGCCGGACCCCTATAGTTTAGCAAAATCTGGTAACCCCCGTCATCTGCGCTAACATAACCGCCGTCATTGGCTGAAAAAGGTTGAAATGTTCCCTTCCCTAAATGAAAAATGTGGGGATTCGTTTGTGACGGTTGAGCTATGATATTTTGCGCTTCTAAATACATTAACGCCAGTCTCATGCTAAACGAGACAGTGGGTTGATCGTTTTTAACCATATAAAGCAACCCTCGACGCAGCTTGCCATCCGCATCGACCACCACGTTATTAAACCCCACTTGTCCTTTTTGGTCTAACATCGGTGGGGGAGCTACACTGGCGCTAGAATCTTGCTGATTAATTTTTTCTATACCGATTAAATTTGGAGTTGTTTCCAAAACTTTGATCAATTCGTTCTGACCGGGCAAAACAGGTAAATCTCGATAAAGGTCAAGACCAATCACTCTGGGGTTTTGAGCTTTTATGGTTTTGAGCAGTTTAGCCAGGACAGAATCAGGAATGGGCCACTGTCCGACCTTTTTTAGATCTGTCTCACTAATTCCCACAATCAGGATTCGTTCATCGACAGGTTCTCGTGGACGCCAGCGAAAGTATTGGTCAAGAGTTGCCCATTCCCAAGCCTGTAAAAAGCCGAGCAGCCGTAATAAGATAACGAGTCCAGCTACACCAGGAGCAACAGTCCAGACACCTCGCCCTGCCCAAATTTTTTGTCTCAGTTCTTTCCACATCCTATGTCCGTGCGCTCCTTGATGGTTAGAAGGCTAGTACAAAAAGGCAGATGGCAGATGGCAGATGGCTGCACTTGTTTAGGGTATCTGCTTTTTCGCAAGCTTGTTAACGGGTAGATGTTTGAAGCGGCGCTGCACTAGCTCTTTCACTTTACCTTATTCAAGGGTGAAGTAATGGGAACCGAAAAATTAGGTTTTAAGGAATAAATTATTATTGAAACTTTAAATTCGCCCTCGATAAATACTGTTTTGGAATAATTATTCCTGAGCGAACTGCTATTAGGGGACTCGCTATTCTTCTTGTGATGCAGCCTGATAGCAGATTAAATCATCAGCGTTAATCATCGCCACCAGTTCAGGAGCAGTACCCACTATGATACGTCCATCAGACGTTACCATCATACCTTGAGCTTCTTGAATTGGGTCACCAGGTTTCCAGAAACTGGGGGTTGAGGATGGGGAATTGACAGTTAGTGCAGTCGCTTGTTGTCCCCCATCGCCAGTAATTCCCTGAACCTGAGTGACAGTATAGCGACCCTGTAGTGGATCATAGGGGGTATTCGGTAAACCACCCGTACCCGTCACGATAAAGCTACCTTGCTCCTTATTGCGGTGGGTAAGGCAACTATCGGCAATTACTTGCTCTGGAGGGACAAAATTAGTGGACAGGGACGAGATAGAATTTTGATCCAAGCTCAGAGAAGATACTGATAAGCTACCAGATGTCGCCGTGGAACTCGTACCTAATGCCTCGACTGAGATATCCACTCGATCATTCCCACGAAATGGTTCAAAGGAACCTGGGTTGCGACCTACGGCTGTTGCTTGACCACTGGAGAAAAGGTCTGCCAGAAACACGGGAGAGACAATCTCAATATTACCCCCCCTGCCATCAAAGGCATTTGCCAGAATGTCACTATCTTCTAGAGCGATAAAGACATCGGAGTTAATCGTAATATTGCCGCCGCCACCGATACTCTCAAAAACGCTGGTACTGATTAAGCTACCGTTGCGTAGATGAATATCTTCAGCCGTGATGTCGATGTCACCTCCTCCTGCTTGATCTGAGGTTGCCCTGATTTCTCCGCCATCTCGGAGTCTTAGGTTATTGGTAGTAATAGCTAAATTTCCTGCATCACCCGTTCCTTCACTGGAAACTTCCAATCGGCTAGGAATAACCTGGCCATCTTCTCCTAAACCATTACCAATAACGTCTACAGTATCTGAGGCGCTTACCGTCAACCTTCCACCCTGACCTGCACCGGAGGTCGCAGCTGATACAATTCCTCCATCTCGGAGTCTCAAGTTATTGGTGGTAATCGCTAAGTTTCCCGCATCGCCTGTTCCTTGACTTGAAGCTTCTAAACTACTGGGATTGATCTGACCTTCCATACCAATACCTGTACCCATAATTGCCACAGAATCCGAGGCATTGATTGTTATCGTTCCTCCCTGACCCGCATCAGATGTCGCTGCTGTTAGTTTTCCCCCATCCTCAATAATTAGCCGTGCTGTAGTAATCTCTAAATTTCCCGCATCTCCATTGGTGGAAGTTTGAACCTGTAATTCACTTGAGCCAACAACTGGAGAACTACCGCGTATTTGGATTGACTCCGAAGCAGTTATAGTTAAGTTACCACTGCGACCTGTACTAACAGAACCTTTGATTAATGGAAATGAACTTGTAGATATTCCTGCTCCATCCCGGACGATTAGCCGCCTAGTATGAACTTTTATATCTCCTGCATTGCCGTCATTTCCCGTGATAGTGTTTATGCTGGTAGACCCCAGAATATCTGAAAATCCACTCAGTTCTACTGATTCTGAGGCAGTCACAACTATTGTTCCGGCTGGGATTGACCCAAACGTGGAAGAAGAAATTTGTGAACCATCAGTCAGTGTTATATGTCTGCCTTGTATTTGGATATCACCACTACCGATATCTCCACTATTAAAAAAAGGCAAAGGACTCAGATCAGTTACATCAATGATAGCTGTTTTAGATAGATGAATATCTTGAAAATTCTCAACGCTCTCATAGCTTAAAGTCAAACCTTGGTTCGTTGGGTTCAAGGTAACTGTACTCTTGTTACCCACGCTTCCTACTTCGATCCGCCCACTTGGTGCTGTTAGATTTCCACCTTCTAGGATAACTTCACCGCCTACAAGTGCTAAGCTTTTATCTGCATCCACTCGCAAACCCGCAGGAGTTGCGTTACCACTAATCTGTTCCTGCAGATCACCCCGACTTGCTTGAGAGCGGTTGATAATCCGTCCAAGAGAGTTTCCAAATTGCAGCCCTACAGGAACACTGACGGTAAGCAGCGATGAGGCTGAAGGGTTAGTGGCACTGAACTCTGTGCCATCGGCAAATTTTACACTATCGGCTGTGCTGGCAATAAAAGAACCACCCAAATCTAGGGCAGCTTCAGCACCAAAGATAATGCCATTGGGATTGAGGAGAAATAAATTAGCATTACCTTGCGCTTTGAGTAAACCATCAATGTTCGAGATTGAATCCCCGGTCACACGGCTGATAATGTTTTGGACAGTAGAGGTGTTGTCAAACAAAGCTGCTCCACCCGTCGGCACTGAAAACTTATCAAAGCTATGGAAAAGGTTTTCTCCGGCTTGGCTACCTCCAGTAATAGTGAATTGAAGATTGTCAGAACTATTAACATTTGTGGGTAATGTCCCATCTGGGGCAATTTGCCCTTGAACGGAGTTGACTGCAATTAAAAAGCAATAGGGAAAAATTTGAAGTAGCCAGAATGGGTAGCGGTATCGTTTCATACAAGTACCTTAGGGGTTACTAATAAAAGTTTAACAACTCAAAACCCTACTAAGGTTTCAATAATCTCTGATTATCTTCACCAACACCACAAAAAATTTATCCACATCTACGACGTACAGAACCAGGTTCCCCAACAACGCAGAAAATCTGAGGTAGTCGTATCCTCTATCTGCTGTTGAGGACTCACAGGCTGGTCTTGCCTGACCCTATTCTCCATGGTGGCATTAGCAGAAACAGGAGCTGCGCCAACTTGAGTAGAAAATGTTAGACTGAGAGCGATCGCGGTAGATGCAACGAGTTTCATTTTTCCTTTCTCCGAGTAGATGTACGAGCCTTTGAACTGGGTGTTTCTTCACCTAGCCCTAAAATTTTGAGAGATAAATTGCTCTTATCAGAGACTTTTTATTCAGTTCTTGGATTTACCCTGTTAGTGGCGCACCCGATTAGTAGAAGTTTGAGAGAAATCTTTTTCTGCCACTGCCCTATAATTAAACTATACCAAGAGAAAAGACAGAATCGGTGATCTTTATCAAAGCTTCATTGAGAGTTCATACCACCTTAATAAGTACATCTTATGCTTTAAGTTTTCTTCACAGAAGTTCCGGGTTAAGGGATACACCGAAGTTTCAAGATTAGAGGACATTAAACGTAATACACAAAACTGTAGACTAGCGACTATGACTGTAGTTAAACCGAAATACAGTTGAAATACGTCCTAGGTTTAGTGGTGTTTAAGTTATGGCTATCAGTTGAATCAGGTTAAATTATTCGTTGATCCGGAGGGCGACTTTCTCTTTCCCTCAAAGTGGGTGCTATTGATTCTCTGTGTGAGAGTTGCCACAGTGAAACCCTGATGATAGAAGGGGTGAGTTTTATTCTCTCGTCAGAGTTTTTTAACCAAGTTAGTCTATGCTAAGAATTGTAATGTAAGATTTGCTTATGTTAAGAAGTGTGACGCAATAATTCGTAACATCAAAGTTACTATAGAGTTATTCACATTCTTTAGCTTCACATTTCATAAAAGCTGGGTCGTCGGTAAGTATTTTTACTTGTTTAGGCGGACTTGATATTACACCGATGATCGAGAAACCTGAAGCGCTGTGTCGGGGAAGTCACTGAATAGTGCGTCAATTCCCAGGCGATAGAATTGCTGATACTCCAACTCAGGATTACCTTGATAGTCTGGGGCGAGAAAAACCTCTTCATTGCGGAATGTCCAGCCATGAACCTGCAAACCCTGAGCATGAGCCTCATCTAGCAACGAGGTGGGGGGTAATAAGTAACCATCCGCTCCTGTGGGTACAATCAGACGTTTGTTAACGCCGATCGCATCGGCATAATCAGCAATTTCCCTTAATCCCTGAGGCGTTACTAGA
The DNA here is from genome assembly GCF_040226375.1 of Coleofasciculus sp. G2-EDA-02. Lineage (NCBI taxonomy): Bacteria > Bacillati > Cyanobacteriota > Cyanophyceae > Coleofasciculales > Coleofasciculaceae > Coleofasciculus > Coleofasciculus sp. G2-EDA-02. The sequence continues at coordinate 50,370 of NZ_JAVKEW010000112.1, forward strand.
TCTCGATACATCCGACTGCTATTGTCACACTGTTGAGGATGAGCGATAAAATCGTAGGGTTGACCGATGTCATTCACTAACTGGACTAAAGATACATCCGTCATCTGCTTGAGCGCTTTCAAGTTCGCCGTTTCAAAGGATTGAATGAACACAGGAGAGTTGCGATCGCACCAACCGTACTGGTTGAGGATATTTACCAATGGTTCTTCTAGCGAGAGTCCGATCGCGTTAAAGTAGGTGGGATGCTTAGTTTCCGGATAAATGCCAATCCTGTGTCCAGTTGCAGCATTTTGGCGTTGGAGGAGTTCCAGAATTTCTACCAGGGTAGGAATATCAAACAAGCCATCAAATTCTGTCGAACGCAGGTGAGGTAATCGTTCTTTGACTCGTAGGGTTTTTAGTTCAGCGAGAGTAAAGTCTTCAGTAAACCAACCGTTGATAGTTTGCCCATCAATCATTTTAGTGGTTTGGCGATCGCGAAATTCTGGACGAGTCGCCACATCTGTGGTACTAGAGATTTCGTTCTCGTGACGCGCTACCAATACCCCATCCTGTGTCATCACCAAATCGGGCTCAATGTAATCCGCCCCCATCTGCATCGCTAATTCATAAGCAGCGAGGGTATGTTCGGGACGATAGCCACTTGCGCCTCGGTGAGCAATCACCAAAGGACGGGAAATGTTGTCACGCGATCGCATCCTTATATTATGTCCGTTATTATATTAATTATCCAACTCAACAGAGCTTCAGACGTTTGGCGACAAACCCCGATCGCCGTTTCTCCTCGTTCGGTTAGCTGTCGGCAAAACTCTAAGCCGATACCTCGGTTCGCACCTGTCACTAAATAAGTCGCCATATTCACCCATAAATTTCATCCCTACGCTATTGTGCCAGATATTGGAGTGAAGTTTCCCCTGTGCAAATGTACTATATGAAGCATGAAGCCCCACTCCGTAATAGTTTTAGCAATTGACCCTCCTCTATTTATAGAAATTAATGTAGTTTAGTTTGTTTCTACCAAGCTACTTAATTTGACTAAGAATAGAGAGATTGATTGACTTAAAGAACTGTGAATAACTGAACGACTTGCCCTAGGGCAAAGCCAGAGTGGATAATTGAACAAGTTAATTAAATGCAGTTATGAGGAATCCGCTAAATCATCCAATTCTAGAGCAAAGTTTCGCTATCATTGACCAAGAAATTGGCAAACATAAGTTTACTCCTGATGAATATGCTATTGTCCGGCGGATGATTCACAGTACGGCGGATTTTGAATTTGCTAAACTAATTCATTTTAGTCCAGAGGCAATTGCATCCGGAATTACGGCTATCCAAAATAAAACCCCGATTATTACTGATGTGGGTATGGTTAAACAGGGAATTACTGGAATGGTGGGCAAAACCTTCAGGAATCCGGTAATAGCGGCGGTTGAACAAGCATCTGTGGCGCTTCCTGGTAAGACTCGCACGGAAACGGGTTTATTAACCTGTTATCGTCAGTTTCCTGAAGCAATTTATGTCTTTGGTAATGCACCGACTGCACTCTTAGCATTATGTGCTGAGTTACAACAATCTTCGGTAAAACCAGCTTTAGTTATTGGCGCACCTGTAGGATTTATTTCTGTCTTGGAAGCAAAAGAGGCTTTAGCAAAAACTCTAGTTCCGCAAATTCGGATTAATGGGCGCAAAGGGGGTTCTCCTGTCGTGGCGGCGATTCTTAATGCTTTAATGGTCTTAGCCTGGGAAAATTCGGAAACTTAACTCGAATGTTGTTGAATTAAGCGTTTGTAGTAAGCGCTGTCTTCGCTTTTGGCAGGCTTCGTGCCTACTACGAACTACATAAAATATTAATAACAAATAACCAATGACCAATGATATTCATGTAGTCGGAATCGGTTTAGATGGTGCGGCGGGACTCACAGAATCCGTGCGACAATTAGTAGAACGGGCGACTCTGTTAGTAGGGAGCGATCGCGTCCTGAGTTACTTCCCTGATCATCCCGCACCCCGCCTGGTTTTGGGCGATTTGACTCCAGTGATCCGCGAGATTCGTCGTCAGTTGGCAAAGAATGACCAAAATTGCTGTATCATTGTGTTAGTAAGTGGTGATCCATTGTTTTTTGGCTTGGGACGTTTATTATTAGCCGAATTGCCACGAGAACACCTCACGTTTCATCCCCATGTCAGTGCGGTACAATTAGCATTTAGTCGGGTTAAAGTCCCTTGGCAGGATGCGGTGACGATTAGTAGTCACGGGCGTTCTTTAGAAAGGTTAACCCAAGCGCTACAACAGGGGACGGAAAAAATTGCCGTGCTTACGGATAAAATAAATACGCCGAGTGCGATCGCCAACCTGTTATTTGATCTGGATTTACCTGGTGATTACCAGTTTTGGCTGTGTGAAAACTTAGGTGGAACCGATGAACGAGTGAGGTGTTTGCCTGTGGATGCGGTACACTTAGAAGCGATCGCGCCTCTGAATGTCGTGATTCTCCTGCGTCAGCCTGAACCCAGTGATACCCCTATAGATGTCACCACATTACCCATTTTAGGGGTATCGGATCACAGCTTTGCCAGTTTTCGCGATCGCCCCGGTTTAATGACCAAGCGGGAAATCCGTACCCTGATTTTAGCAGAACTATCCCTACAACCCGAACAAATTATCTGGGATATTGGTGCCGGAACAGGTTCAGTGTCTATTGAAATTGCCCGATTATCGCCGACGTCTCAAGTCTATGCTATCGAAAAAACGGCGATGGGAACGGCTTTAATTGAACAAAATTGCCGTCGTTTACAGGTTACGAATGTTACCTCTATCTATGGTACAGCACCGGATATTTTGTCACAGCTACCCACACCCCAGCGTGTTTTTATTGGCGGAAGTGGAGGAAACTTGTTAGCAATTTTAGATCGGACGCAGGCGCAACTGGTGGATAATGGAATAGTCGTGTTAGCCTTGGCAACCTTAGAACATCTAAATCAGGCACTCAATTGGTTTAGCGATCGCGGTTGGACATATCGATTGTTACAGGTTCAGCTTTCCCGTTCCATTCCCGTCGCTCAACTCACCCGTTTTACCCCCCTGAATCCGGTGACGATTATTAGAGCCATCCCACCGGATACAATAGGGGTTGCTGAATAAGTATTGTGGTGGGGGTAGAGAGCAGGGGAAGCAGAGGAAGCTGGGGAAGCTGGGGGTGAGGGCTGTATAGTGAAGTACCCCACCTTGCTTCGCTCCTATGTGAGCACTTCCGCGATTACGTTAAAACGGGTTACTAACAACTGAACCACAAAACCAGCCCGGATTCCTAAGTCGTAGATTATGTAGAGACGTGCCATGCTACGTCTGTAATCAGTCACATGAAGCGAGTTACAGTTTATCTCAACCACGGAAAACACTGTACCGGAAGCTCCGATAACGGCAAAATGACCACGGAGAACTATACCTTGTATCCCGGTGATATGTGTATTGTTGATCCCGCCAATTCAAACAAACACAAATATAGAGGTAGAATTGGCAGACTGGATGGAACACAAAGAAAAGGAATTCCCCGACTCTGTTTCACCGACAAAAAAGGCGGTTATGGTTACATTAATCCCGTTGATCTCTCCCCTCTCCCCGCCAGTCTCCCCGCCATAACCAGCATCAAATCATCGTCCCAAAAACCACATCCCACCTTTACGGTAGACTTACCACCAAAAGTTCCTGGTGATAAAGATAGTCTACAACGCGCCATCTGTCTCCTGGGAAATCGCACTAAATCTGAACTCAAACAGAAACAGCAAACCGAATTAAGAGAACTGATTGGCACTTATCCCAACCCCCAGAAAGCCGCCGACTGGAAGAAAGGGTTAAAGCAAGTGGTTAAACAGTCGGATTAAATCAAGTAACCGTTAGGCTTCAAAATGCGCTGGAACGTCTGGGAGATGAGGGAGATAATTCATTCGTAGGGGTGAAGCATTCGCGCCCCAATTTATCGGTTTTCTACTCAAATCCCAACGCGAATGCTTCACCCAACCCCCAACCGTCAATTCCTAATCCCCAATCCCCAATACGGTTGACCAATAGAACAAACTAAGTATAGATGGGTAGAAAGGGACGCCATCTTCAAAACTTAATTTAAATTCCCTGAAATCCCCTGTAGACGGCAACTACACCCAACCATTACGGTTCTGCCCACTGATGGAGTAAATCATACAGAGGTAGAGTGTTAATGTAACGTACATAAAAATTTACAAAAATGGTGATTAGTATATCACTATCACCACGTCATAAACCCTTCGGTAAAGGAAACCCATCATGTTTGAACATTTTACAGACAGAGCTATCAAATCTATTATGCTCGCCCAAGAGGAAGCCCGTCGCCTGGGACATAACCTCGTGGGAACAGAGCAAATCCTCTTGGGATTGCTGCGAGAAGGAACCAGTGTAGCCGCAATTGTCCTCAAAGAGATGGACATCACCCTAGAATCGACCCGGAAAGTCGTAGAACGAATTATTGGTCGCGGCTCAGGCTTTGTTCCGGCTGAAATTCCCTTCACTCCCAAAGCCAAACGCCTGTTTGAGCTCTCCTTTAAAGAAGCTCGACAACTAGGACATAATTATATCGGTCCAGAGCATTTGTTACTCGCCATTCTGCAAGACAGCGACAGCGTCGCGGGTAAAGTGTTGCAAAGTTTAGGCGTCAACTCAGCAACTGCCCGCACTAAACTGATTCAAGCTATCGGCGAAGTAGCGGCGGCTGCAAGCGCTAGAGGACCAGGGACTTCGATGATGGGCGGCACATCAAAGTCCGCCACCTTGGAAGAGTTTGGCAGGAATCTCACCCAGTTAGCCGCAGAAGGTAAGTTAGACCCTATGGTGGGTCGTGTCAAGGAAATCGAACGGATTATTCAGATTTTAGGACGCCGAACCAAGAATAACCCCGTATTATTGGGAGAACCGGGGGTTGGCAAAACCGCGATCGCAGAAGGGTTGGCACAACGGATTACGGATAAAAATGTGCCGGAACTGTTGGAAAATAAGCAGGTCATCAGCTTGGATATCGGATCACTGATTTCCGGTACCCGTTTCCGGGGTGACTTTGAAGAACGCATCAAGAATATAATGGCGGAAGTTCGTCAAGCGGGGAATATTATCCTGGTGATTGACGAAATCCATACCTTAGTCGGTGCTGGGGCGATAGAAGGCGGATTAGATGCGGCAAATATCCTCAAACCTGCTTTATCCCGGGGTGAACTCCAGTGTGTAGGGGCGACTACCTTGGATGAATATCGTAAGCATATTGAGCGAGACGCCGCCCTAGAACGCCGTTTCCAACCGATTATGGTTGGTGAACCCTCGGTTGAGGAAACCATTGAAATTTTGCAGGGGTTACGGGATGCTTATGAACAGCATCACCGGGTAGAAATCTCCGATAGTGCTTTGGATGCGGCGGCGAAACTCTCAGATCGTTATATCAGTGATCGTTTCTTACCGGACAAAGCCATTGACCTAATTGATGAAGCCGGAAGTCGTGTGCATTTAATCCATTGTCAGCCCTCCCCAGCCACGCGAGACATCAAGCGTCAATTGCGTCAGGTGACCAAAGAAAAAGAAGAAGCCGTTCGTCTCCAAGACTTTGAGAAAGCCGCCCAATTGCGCGATCGCGAACAGGAACTAGAAGGGGAGCTACAGGCGATTCTGCAACAAGAAACCGATGCAGATACCCCCGTACAGACGCCTCTGGTGAATGAGCAAGATATTGCCCACATTGTCTCCTCCTGGACAGGTGTACCCGTTAACAAGCTGACCGAATCCGAATCAGCCCTGCTGCTGCACATGGAAGATACCTTACACCAACGATTAATTGGTCAAGAAGAAGCCGTTACAGCCGTCTCCAAAGCGATTCGACGGGCGCGGGTGGGGTTAAAAGACCCGAATCGACCCATTGCTAGCTTTATCTTCTCAGGACCTACGGGAGTTGGTAAGACAGAACTGGCGAAAGCGCTGGCGGCTTACTTCTTCGGGTCAGAAGATGCGATGATTCGCTTGGATATGTCCGAGTACATGGACCGGCACACTGTCTCCAAGCTAATCGGTTCGCCTCCCGGATTTGTCGGCTATGACGAAGGCGGTCAACTCACAGAAGCCGTCCGGCGTCAACCCTACACGGTACTCCTGTTTGACGAAATCGAGAAAGCACACCCCGATGTCTTCAATAGCCTCCTGCAACTGTTGGATGATGGTCGTTTGACGGATGCTAAGGGTCGTACCGTAGACTTCAAGAACACCCTGATTATCATGACCTCGAACATCGGTTCGCGGGTGATTGAAAAAGGTGGCGGTGGTTTCGGGTTTGAAGACTCAGATAATCTGGCGGAATCTCAATACAACCGGATTCGCAGCCGAGTGAATGATGAACTCAAGGACTATTTCCGTCCAGAGTTCCTCAATCGCCTTGACGATATTATCGTCTTCCGTCAGTTAACGCGAGACGAGATTAAGCAAATTGCCGATCTCCTACTTGTGGAAGTTTCAAATCGCCTAGTTGAACAGGGAATTAACCTAGAAGTGACGGAACGGTTCAAAGAGCGTTTAGTCGAAGAAGGGTATGATCCCAGTTATGGAGCGCGACCGCTACGTCGGACAATTATGCGGCTATTAGAAGATAGTTTAGCCGAAGCCATGTTAGCAAGTCAGATCATTGAGGGAGAAACCGCTGTGGTTGATGTAGATGAGAATGGTAAGGTGAAGGTTTTACCGGGTGAATCGCCAGCGCGGTTGCTACAACCTGTAGGCTAGTCTCGTTCCCAGGCAGAGCCTGGGAATGCTTTTAGGGAGGCTCTGCCTCCTGTCGTCTCGTTCCCAGGCAGAGCCTGGGAATGCTTTTGGGAGGCTCTGCCTCCTTTAGGCGGACATCATATCACCCCCCAACCCCTCTCCCAAGATTGCTATGCATTACCCACATCCCCATATATATTTAAGATTTTCTTAAAATAAGATACACAATTTATACCAACCGACATCTATCTTTGGGTATACTTGGCAAAACAGTAACTTTCTGGTGCAGACTCCAGACCAGAAAATCCTAGGCAGAAAAAGCAAAAGCCAAGTATGAACTCTTTGGAATTCGACCGAGAAGCTGACCGGATGGCGAGAGCAATCATGACTCGCAACAGCCAAATTGGGGCAGCCCTGATTGCCGATTTAACGACCAAACTGACCCTTGAATATATTGCTGCTGTGTTGGTTGTCAGTATTGAACGTGTGATTTGGTTTGAGCCAGACTCAGTTATTTGGGCTGTTGAAAACCTTATTCCTGCGGACATCATGCAGGAAATTCACAGAATTACTTCATTTACTCTCTATAAACAGTGGGTGCTCAAAGGATACGTACCAGGAACAGATTTGAGTGTTGATGTTAGTGGCAATGTGATGCTAAATAATCCACTCAAAAAAGCGGCTTAAAGAAGTAGGGTGGGTATTACCCACCCTACAATCTAGGAGATAGACTATGCCAGCGCAATCTAAAATTTCTAGAGAGACATCAAAATTCAAATCTTATGAGTTTGCAGTGGGTATTACCTACTAGCGTGGCACCCCTTATTTGATGAATTAGAATTACGCCCGGACACTGTAGGGGCGCATGGCGTGCGCCCGATTCAATGGTAAGATCTATTCCACAATTTTAGCTGTGTCAAGCCAGTAGGTTGGGTTGGCGCATGTTACTAGGGCAGCATCTAGGGCTAAAGCCCTGACTACAAGCCTACTATACCAGATGAGACACTGCCAATCCTATACGGTCGCTGTATCCCACTTCAGATAAGGTAACTTCATCGCTGTCTCCCGAATTTGCTCAACTTGTTTCACCAGTTGTCCGCAACTATCCCAAGTTCCTGTAATCAGAGTTTGCCGTACCCCTTCAGGCATTGAGACAGAGACTTGGAAGTCACCACAGCGAACCTCCATTGATTCTAAATCTACCGTTATCGGCGCTTGGGGATTCTCTTCCAGGATTCTCTGTAACTGCTTCACGGTTTCCGGTTCAGCCGTAACACAGGGAACCCCCATTGCCAAACAGTTGCCAAAGAAGATTTCAGCAAAACTTTCACCGACAAGGGCTTGTATGCCCCATTTTTGCAAAGCTTGAGGCGCATGTTCCCGCGAAGAACCACAGCCGAAGTTACCGTTAACCACTAAAATATTTGCCCCTTGATACTGAGGGCGGTCAAAAGGATGTTGCCCTTTTGCCTGGGCGCGGTCATCGGCAAAGGCTTTGTCTCCTAATCCTTCAAAGGTAACACAGCGCAAATAGCGAGCGGGGATAATTCTGTCGGTATCAATATCATTACCCACAACGGGAACGCCTTTTCCTGACACGGTTTTCACTTGACTCATGAATTCACTCCTTTTTTTCTACTAACAAAATATATCTCCATACTAATGTAATAAAACCGTTTTACCAGAACCGTTAACTCCAAGAAATAGACTAATGTTATCTTCAAACTTTATTTCAAAATTAACTAGATAACTTTAGTTATCTATATAAGTTCTTTTTAACATAAATTTAATCTTTAAAGTTTGGGCAAAAAAACTTGGACATGAATATATAATCAACAGCATAAGTAGATTGAGTTAAGGCATTTTTACCCAACCTACTTAATATTATCACCTACTGCCATTCATCCCTAATTTTCGTAGAGAAGGCGATTGAGGATTTCTTTTCCTGCGGGATCGAATACCTGAAGACGAATAATTCTTGGATCATTGGGTTGCCATGCAACTTGATACTGATAATCCCCGTTTTGCCAAATATAAATACGGCGTTGAGGATTTCCCCGTACTTTCGCACCTCTGAGGATCAAGTTATCACCGGTTCGTTGATTAGTACCGTAGTAAGTGAGGGCGTTGTTGCTATAGTTAATTGTGACCGACCATTCACCACCCTCGAATGTCCCCAGAGGAACCCTGGCTTGGGCGACGACAGGTGTTTTAATCATAATCTCGGTAACTGTCGGCGCAGATAAACCGAGAATGGTAGCAAGCGAGATCGCTCTGATATTCATAGTATTCCCTCCGTTGCTGTAACATAAGCCAGAAACGCAAGTTCCGGCTAAAACGGTTAACTATACTTTAATTTCAACCCGTTTTAACTGAGATCTGGCAAAATTGGTAATACACCCCCAATGACTCGCTCGGTGGGCAAAAGCAACTAATTCTAATATAAGCGTTTCTAGGGTTATAATACTTACCCACGATGGCGGCGTGACCCAGCTAAAATGGTGGCATTAGATTTGACGATTAAATCGGGCGCACGCCGTGCGCCCCTACGGTTTCCGGGATTAAGGTTAATGAATCAAATTAGGTGTTCCACGCCTCACAATAACTGTCTAACGTCAGAAACTTTCCCATTAACCGCCGCCGCGACTACCATAACTGGACTCATCAACAAAGTGCGTCCAGTGGCTGAACCTTGACGCCCTTTAAAATTGCGGTTCGAGGAGGATGCACTAATCTGATCCCCTTGTAACTTATCGGGATTCATCGCCAAACACATGGAACATCCCGGTTCACGCCACTCAAACCCCGCCTCTACAAAGATTTTATCTAATCCTTCGGCTTCGGCTTCTTTTTTGACTCGTTCTGAACCCGGGACAACAAATGCCTTAACGCCTTCCGCGACTCGCTTTCCTTGGGCAAATTGGGCGGCTTCGCGTAAATCCGTCAATCGTCCATTGGTGCAGCTTCCGATAAAACAGACATCCACTTTGGTTCCCTGAATCGGCGCACCGGGGATAAGCTGCATATAACGATAAGCTTCTTGTGCGATCGCGCGTTCCGATTCGGGTAAACTATCAGGCAAAGGAATCGCTTCATTTACGGCAATTCCCTGTCCCGGTGTAATTCCCCACGTCACCGTTGGCGCAATTTCAGCCGCATCAAAGGTAACGATATCATCATAAACAGCATCGGCATCAGAACGGATACTCATCCACCATTCCACCGCTTTATCCCAATCTGCCCCTTTTGGCACAAAATCTCGACCTTTGAGATAGTCAAACGTCACCTGATCCGGATTAATATAACCACATCGGGCGCCGCCTTCAATGGACATATTGCACACCGTCATCCGTTCTTCCATGGTCATCTGCTCAAAGGTCGTGCCAGCATATTCATAAGCGTAGCCAACTCCACCTTTGACCCCTAACTTGCGGATGATGTGTAAAATCACATCCTTGGCGTAAACACCAGGAGGGAGTTTACCATTCACTTCAATTTTGCGAACTTTGAGTTTAGACAGGGCTAGGGTTTGAGAGGCGAGGACATCACGGACTTGAGACGTACCAATCCCTAACGCGATCGCACCAAAAGCGCCATGAGTCGAAGTATGGGAATCCCCGCAGGCGATGGTCATTCCGGGTTGGGTTAATCCCTGTTCTGGGGCAATCACATGAACAATCCCTTGATTCCCCGATCCTATATTATAGAAGCGAATCCCATAATCCTTACAGCTTTGCTCCAACACCTGCATCATCTCCTCGGCTAAGACATCAGCAAAGGGACGCGCCTGGTTTTCGGTGGGAACGATATGATCGACAGTCGCCACCGTGCGTTCGGGATACAGCACCTTCAATTCCCTCTCGCGCAGCATCCCAAAGGCTTGGGGACTGGTGACTTCGTGGATTAAATGTAAACCAATAAATAGTTGAGTTTGACCCGAAGGCAGAGTACCGACGGTGTGGTAGTCCCAAACTTTATCGAATAGTGTTCTCTCGCTCATTTGCAAAAGGTCGTTATAAATAGGATTTGAAGTACCCCAACAAGATCCGCTGAAGTTGGATCTTCCAACTTCTAAAAACAAGGACGGTTTTATTCGTCTTGGCTTACGCCACGCTTACGCGAACGGGATTTCCCGTTTCATCCGCCGATGCCACGTTGGGTACTTTCAGCAACGAGAAAGTCCGGAACTAAATCCGGTGATG
>NZ_JAVKEW010000113.1:0-3383 GCF_040226375.1 Coleofasciculus sp. G2-EDA-02
AACCTAGACGGCTTTTAAACTATGAGCTGGCAAGCACCCATAGATTCCATGACCCCAATAACGTAGCGTTTGCTGAGACTGGCTATCCATCAATGGAATGATCGTGTTGTCCACGGTTGTCCAGTGTTAGGCGGATAGCTAATATCTAGAATAAACGCCACCGCTTCATCCCGCGCTTCACCCAGCAACACATAGCCAATCAGTACCCAAACCCGAGTCCCATCTTGGCGAATATACTCTTTTTCATAAGAGGTACACCGTCCAGTTTCCTTTGCCTGGGCAATGTTAAGCTCATCTAAGGGGAGATACTCCGGTGGAGTGATATCACGCCAGCACAATCGCCCCCCTTGCAAATCCTCGCGGCTATAGCCGATAATTCCGAGGAAGGTATCATTGGCGTCATGGATTCCCCCATACACATCGCCAAAGAGAATGCCAATTAAATCAGATTCAGCTAATCGCCGCAACCGTTCTTGGCTGGCTTTGAGCGCTTGCTTGGCTTGAAACGATTCTATGGCAATCTCGGCTAAGTGAGTGAATTGGTCGATTAAATTCCAATCCTGGGCGCTGGGATGGCGGGGCGTGGGATAATACATGGCAAAGGTACCCAAGACTTCACCATTGCTGGAGTGCAACGGAATCGACCAACAGGCTGCCAGATTCTCAGATAGGGCAATGTCTTTGTAATCTGCCCAAAGCGGGCTGCTGGCAATGTCACAGACAATCACAGGTTCATCGCGATAAGCCGCTGTGCCACAACTTCCGGCACAAGAACCAATGGCAAAACCGTTAACGGTTAACTGCTGGATAGGTTCAGGTAAACTCCCAGCCGAGCCATAATGCAATGTCCTTTTTTGCTCATCTAACAGCAACACCGCACAAATTGACTCATCCGCGTGGGACTCAATCTGTTGAGTGATAGCATCAAGTATGTTACAGAGGGGAGCATTGGTGGCAATCGCTTCCAGAATCTGCTTCTGTCCCCGGAGTAAGTCTTCTGCCCGTTTGCGATCGCTGATATCGGTGGCGATGGATATGACTGTACGCCTGCCATCTGCAATTTTTCCCAGGGGGGCGGAGCTAAAATCCCAAATTCTCTGGCTACCCTGTTTCGTCGCGATCGCGAATTCTCCCTCATGGATTTTCTCATTCAACTCATACAACCGATCAATCTGCTCTAGCACAACCTGCCGACGTTCGCGATAAGCTTTTTCCATCCAATCTGCTACGGTGGGAATTTCGCTATGAGTATATCCCGTCAATTCTGTCCAGGTTTGGTTGATTTGCAGGATTTCCCCATCTTCGGCGTGAATCACAAGGGGATAAGGGGCATTAATTACCGCTTGTCGGAATCGTGCTTCACTTTGTCGCAGTGCTTCCTCCATCTGCTGGCGCTCGGTGATATCCATGGACATCCCCGCCAATAAACGTTGCCCAGAGGAGGTTTTTAAGGGAAACTTATAGGAGAGCCAATAGTGGATGCCATCCTCGTTTTCTGTGGTTTCTTGCAGCTCAATCGCGTGATCACCCGCTAACGCCTTGACATCATTATCCTGGATTTGTTGGGCGATTGGCTGCGAAAAGAAGTCAAAATCGGTTTTCCCCAGCCAATCCGCCAAAGGGCGATGCCAAGTTTGTTCTACCATCCGGTTCACAAAGATATAGCGTCCTGATTCGTCCTTAATATAGGCGGCGATTGGGCTATAGTTCATAAAATTTTGGAACAGTTCTTGACTTTCCCGCAGTTGGGCTTCCGTCTGCTTCTGCTGGTGAATCTCCGTAGCCGTTCCAAACCATTTGACAATTTGACCGTTGTTATCTCGTAGGGGGAAACCGCGACTCAGATGCCAACGGAATTCCCCCTCGGCATGTCTGATCCGATGCTCGCACTCGTATAGCTCACCCGTTGCCACGGACTGTTTCCAGGCGTCTATTGTCTTTTGCTTATCATCAGGATGCAGTACGGGTTGCCAGCCCCAGCCATGACCATTCTGCTGAGAAATGCCACTGTATTCAGCCCAACGTTGGTTATAATAATCGACTGAACCATCAGCTTCAGCCGTCCACACAATTTGGGGTAGGCTTTCAGCTACCAATCGGAATTTCTCTTCGCTTTCTCTTAAAGCCTCTTGTCCTAATGTGACTTGCTCTCGGGCAACGGTTAAACTAGAGATTGTGGTACTAATAAACAACCCCTCTAGGATAAACAAAAATAACCGCAGGTTTTGTCCTAAATTATCAACCACACAAGAATAGGTTGGCGATAAAAATAGATAACTGCCGCTTAACGCCGCCAAAACCGTTGCCAAGATTCCCGCCGCCCTGCCGCCATACCAGGCACTCACCATTACTGCTGCTAAACATAGCAAAAACGGGCTTTCTAGTTCCCAAAAGGGTGAAAAAAATAGCTGAAGGGAAAGGGCGATGGCTATGGCAAGTATGGAAACACTGTAACGCCATCCCAGGTGACAAAGAGGTTTGATTGAGATCGTAGTGTTCATCAAATCAATTGAGGAAATCTCGCGTGCTGGCAGTTCTTCCAGCTAGCCGGACAATGACCTTGAGTAATTGCCTAGGTTCAACCGGCTTAGAGATGTGCATCTGGAAGCCTGCTGATAGGGCTTGCATGCGGTCTTCTTCTCTAGCATAAGCGGTGACAGCCACCGCTGGCATCTGTCCCCCTTGGGCTGACGGTAACGCCCTGATCTGGCGAATTAGGCTGTAACCATTTTCACCGGGCATACCAATGTCACTCAGTAGCAGATCATATTTCATTTGTTGTAGCCGTTCCAGCGCTTCAGTTGCGGATGCTGTGGCAGTTACCATTGCCCCGTACTGTTCCAGAATGGCGATTAAGAAATCACGGGCATCTGCATCATCATCGACTACTAAGACCCGTATCCGACTTAAGATAGATGCGTCAAAGGTCAAGGATGAATGAATTCCATCGTGAGCATTCATTTTTTTGTTGTCATCATCCAAAAGAGGTAGATTAACAATAAACGTCGCCCCTTGTCCTTCTCCGGGGCTTTCAGCGTGAATCGTACCGCCTTGCCGTGTCACCAGATTTTGCGCGATCGCTAATCCTAATCCTAAGCCGGTTTGTTTTCTGGCGGTGGTGCTATCGGCTTGGCGGAAGCTTTCAAAGATATGAGGTAGATATCCCCTACCCAATCCTTGATATCATGTCCGGTTGAAACAAGGCTCTAGGGCAGAGGGCAGAAGGTAAGGAGAAGGGTAAGATTACGTCATAAGCGATGGTGAAAGCCCTCGTGATTTATCCGAGGGATGAAACCGAGCAATGTGTTTAGTTTAGCAACTTTAGTTGCTTTTCTTTCTAATCTTAGGTATAATAATAATATGAGAAACAGAGTTTGTAGGTG
>NZ_JAVKEW010000114.1:0-20652 GCF_040226375.1 Coleofasciculus sp. G2-EDA-02
AGCTCCACCTAAGATACCCGCCACTCCCATCATGTGGAAGGGGTTGAGTGTCCAGTTGTGGAACCCTTGGAAGAATAGCAAAAAGCGGAAGATTCCGGCTACGCCAAAGCTGGGAGCAAAGAACCAAGAGGATTGCCCCAACGGATAGATCAAGAATACGCTGACAAATACCGCGATAGGTCCACTAAAGGCAATGGCGTTGTAGGGTCGAATTCCGACCACCCGGGAAATTTCAAATTGCCGCAACATGAAGCCAATTAAGCCAAATGCACCGTGCAGGGCGGTAAATGACCAAAGCCCACCGATTTGACACCAACGGGTGAAGTCGCCTTGAGCTTCAGGTCCCCACAATAGCAGTAAGGAATGACCGAAGGTATCGGCGGGGGTAGAAACCGCAACGGTGAGGAAGTTACAGCCTTCCAAGTAGGAAGAAGCTAAACCGTGGGTATACCAAGATGTGACAAAGGTTGTACCGGTTAGCCAAGCCCCAACAGCCAAGTAGGCGCAGGGGAGCAGGAGTATACCTGACCAACCGATAAATACAAAGCGATCGCGCTTGAGCCAGTCATCGAGTGAGTCAAACCATCCTCTTTGGCTGGGAGCGCGTCCGACAGCGATTGTCATAGGTGTAGATCTCCAAGAATTTATAAGTACTAAAGAAAAGCTCTCTCATCTCTCACCTGGATAACTGAGCTTAGATTGTGTCTAAGCAGATAATTGATCCGATTGTGAGTAAAGTTTACTTTTCTTTACGGTCTTGAACTTATATTAAGGTAAATTTTCAGATTTTGCCACTGTCATCTGTTATTTGTCCTTCGTCCTTCGTCCTGCGTCACCCCGGCTCCCAGACGCGCCATGGCATGTAGAGACGCTTCAAAAGCGCGTCTCTACATGCTCCCCCTGCTCTCTCATCTGTCCCTCCTGCCGTCTAAGATAAGAGGGAGACTATATTTATAAAGGAATCCTTAGCGCTTGAGAGTAGCATGTTCACGATTGACTTGACTTTGAAAAACACACCCTTCCCCTTATCCGTGCAACGGAAGTCAACCGAAGCGGCGGAAGAAACTTACCAGGAAATTATGAAAGCCATGAGTTCGGGTAAACCAGCGTTAATAGAACTGACCTGTGAACACCAGTCCGATAAGAAAATCGGCGTTCTCACCAATGAAATTAGTGCGGTGATGATTTCCCAGAAATCTGGTGCTGTGGGGACAGGGCGCACACCCGGTTTCTTTGCCTTAGCTGAAGAAAAACAGTAGTTAACACGTCACCAACGTCATGGTTCAAGCCGCAATTACGGTACGGGATCTATGCTTCAGTTGGTCAAGTGGAGCATCGGTTTTAGACGCTTGCTCTCTAGATGTTCCCAAGGGTGAGTTTTGGATGCTCTTGGGGACGAATGGTAGTGGTAAATCGACATTGCTGCGGTTGCTGGCTGGATTATTGTCACCTGAATCGGGTGAGATACAGATTGAGGGATTAATCGGATTTGTCTTCCAAAACCCTGACCATCAGCTAGTTATGCCGACTGTAGGTGCAGATGTGGCGTTTGGACTGGTGGAGGAGAAGCTTTCCATCGCACAAGTTCGCGCCCGAGTCACCGAAGCCTTAGCCGCGGTCAATCTGCTCGATTTACAACGACGCCCGATTTACGCCCTCAGTGGTGGACAAAAACAGCGCATTGCCATTGCGGGTGCGATCGCGCGTCAGTCTGAGATACTCCTATTGGATGAGCCAACAGCCTTGCTAGATCCCGATACTCAGTTAGATCTGGTGGCTCAAGTCCAGGGCTTGGTCAAAAGTCGCGGGTTAACCGCCCTTTGGGTAACTCATCGGTTGGAAGAGTTGAATTACTGCGACGGAGCATTTTTGCTGGAAAATGGTCGGGTGGTCGCCCAAGGAGAACCAGATCGTCTCAAGCAACAGCTTCTGGGTGAGACAAAACTGTCATCATAAATTAATATAAAGAGGAGATTGAGAAAAATTAACAAAAAATATTAAATTAGCCTTGAAAAATGTCCTCTCCCCCACCCCAGGTTATTTTACTGGTTGATGGTTATAACATCATCGGCACCGAGTCGAGTTTGACAAAGACCCGTGATTGCCATGGACTCTTAGCCGCGCGGCAAGAATTAGTTGAGGTTTTGATTAACTATAGCGCCTTTCGGGGCTATAAAACTCAAGTCGTCTTTGATGCTCACTACCAAAAGACCGGGACTTGCCACGAAGATTTAACCCCCCAGGTATCAGTCTGCTATACGGACTTTGGGCAGACCGCCGATAGCTACATTGAAAAATTTTGTGCGGCTTTTCGGAGTAAGCCCAAGCCATTCAGACAACGATTAATTGTGGCTACCTCAGATCGGGCGCAACGGCTAACAGTTACGGGGTACGGGGCAGAATGGATGTCATCTCAACAGTTAATTAGCGACGTCCATTGCACAAGTCGTGGAGTCCGCCACCGACAACGACCGCCAAAACAATCTCGCGGTCGTTTTTTAGTCCATTCTCTTGACGAGTTGGCACAGCAACGGTTATCTCAATGGCGTCAAGGTATTCGCTGATACCGGGATCAGTCGCTCCCTCTTTAACATTAATGAATTCAATATAGTTATTTAGAGGCTGTCTCTTAGAGGTTGTTTGGGACGCCGATAAACCCATTGGCACAAACAATTAGATATGAAGATTACTCGATACAATGGGGTAGAACCCAAGTTGCAAAAAAGGCACCAGCTAATCCCGGCTATTCTCAATTCTCTAGAGGAAATGGTTTGGTCAGCGTCAGCCCAAACCCATAAGTTATTGTATATTAACCGGGCTGCCGAGAAGGTTTTTGGCAGAACCCTTGCTGAACTGTATGATCAGCCAAATATTTGGCAGTTGATGATTCATCCCGATGATCGTCAGCGAGTTGAGCAGGTGTTTGAGACTTTAGGAGAAAGGGGTAATCAAGCCGTAGAATACAGAATTGTCCGACCCAATGGAGAGGTGCGCTGGATACACAATCGAGTTTGTGCGATCGCAGATATTCAGGGTAGGGTGATTCGGATTGATGGGATTGCTACCGATACCACTAAACGTAAACAAGCCGAAGCCCAACTGTGCACCGAAAGCGACTTACTCCAGGGGATCATGCAAACCAGTGTCGCGGCGATTACGGTCGTTGATACTCAAGGTAACATTATCTTTGCCAACGCGCGATCGCAGCAAGTCCTTGGTTTGACTCAATCCGAATTGGTAGAACGCCATTACAACTCTCCCACTTGGAAGATTACTGATTTTCAAGGCGGACCCTTTCCAGAGGAACAACTCCCCTTCCGACAGGTTATGGCGACAGGTCAACCCGTTTTCGATGTCCAGCATGGGATTGAATGGGCTGATGGGACACGTAAATACCTTTCCATTAATGGCGCTCCTTTAAAAGATGCAGACGGAGTTATTACCCGTATTGTTTTCTCGATTAGTGATATTACTAACCGCCAAAAAGTAGAAGAACAGTTATTATATGATGCTTTACATGATAAGTTAACCAAGTTACCGAATCGTACTCTATTTATGGAGCGAGTTGACCATGCCCTTAAATTAGCCAAACGAAATCAGGATTATTTATTTGCGGTTCTATTCCTGGATTTGGATCGATTTAAGATTGTGAATGATAGCTTGGGACATAATGTTGGTGACCAACTCCTAATTGCCACCGCCCGCAAGTTAGAAAAATGTTTACGAACTACTGATACCGTTGCCCATTTAGGTGGAGATGAATTTACGATTCTCCTCGAAGATATTAAAGATATTAAAGATGCAACTCGTGTAGCTGAGCGGATTCAGGTAACCTTGAAATCCCCCTTTAACTTGAACAATCATGAGGTATTTACGAGTGCGAGTATTGGCATTGCTCTCAGTTCCACAGGATATGAGCGCACCGAAGACATATTAAGGGATGCTGATATTGCCATGTATCGGGCGAAAGAATTAGGCAAAGCTCGTCATGAAATATTTGATAAAATTATGCATGATCAGACCCTAAAATTATTGACCTTGGAAAATGACTTGCGGCGAGCATTGGAACGGCATGAATTTGAAGTCTATTATCAACCGATTACCTCATTAGTAACAGGTACGCTAACCGGATTTGAGGCACTGGTGCGTTGGCAACATCCAGAGCGAGGTTTAGTCTCACCGGTAGAGTTTATCCCAGTCGCCGAAGACACTGGACTGATTATTCCTCTGGGAGAGTGGGTACTCTATGAAGCTTGTCGCCAACTGCGAAGGTGGCAAACTCAATTCCCCACACCAGAGCCATTGAAAATTAGTGTCAATTTATCGGGCAAACAGATTAAAGAGCCGGATCTGATTGGGCAAATTGATCATATTTTAGAAAAGTCAGGCTTAGATGGCAGATTTTTGAAGCTAGAAATTACCGAAAGTGTCTTAATGGAAAATGCCGAAACAGTCACCAAAATGCTGCTGCAATTGAGAGCAAGAGATATCCAGTTGTCAGTGGATGACTTTGGCACGGGATATTCATCCTTAAGTTACTTACACCGATTTCCCGTGAATACCCTTAAAATTGACCGTTCTTTTGTCAGCCAAATGAATTCAAAAAACCGCAATGCTGAGATTATCCGCACCATTATTACCCTGGCTCATAGTTTAAGAATGGATGTCATTGCTGAAGGTGTAGAAACTCTAGAACAATTGACTGAATTGAAACTATTAAACTGTGAACAAGGACAAGGTTATTTATTTTCCAAACCTTTAACTAAGAGTGAAGCCGGACTTTTATTAGTCAGACTTCCTCAATGGTAAGGTAGACGTGTCGCTACTCCAAAGCTTGAGGACAAAGTTCCAGTCTCCTAATCCCTGCTTCCTTTCACTACCCTTGCGCCCAACCCTACGATCATGCAATATATCGAGAAAATCTTTAAAGTAATACGTTAAAACATCATGATTTTTACCGCCTGTCTTTAAATCGCCTCGGCAAATTGGCTTCCATCCACCCCCCAGCACCCCCACACCCCAGCACCCCTGCTATGATTGAACCGAATTCAGTCATCAACGCCCTTAGACGTTAATATAGGACTAATTTAATGTAACTGAAATTTGAGATTAGAGAAATTGCTATCTGAGCCACTGATTTCTACCAAATTTCCTGGTGATATATTCAAACTCGCCAATGGGTTAACTATCATTCACCAGCATTTACCCGCAACGCCTGTCGTTGTGGTTGATGTCTGGGTGAGGGCTGGTGCAACTGTCGAACCCGATGAATGGTGCGGGATGGCTCATTTTTTGGAACACATGATTTTCAAAGGGACACAGCGACTGGTTCCCGGCGCCTTTGATACGGTGATTGAACGTCATGGGGGGCTGACAAATGCGGCGACTAGCCACGATTATGCACATTTCTTCATTACCACCGCCGCACAATACCTCAATGAAACCCTACCCCCGTTGGCGGACTTACTTTTATCTCCAGCCATTCCCGACGTCGAATTTGATCGAGAACGAGATGTGGTGTTAGAAGAAATTCACTCCTGTTATGATAATCCCGACTGGTTAGGATTTCAGGCACTCTCAGAGACAATTTACCAGTATCACCCCTATAGGCGCTCTGTTTTGGGCAACGAAGCGCAATTGAGGGCGCACATTCCTCAGCAGATGCGCCATTTCCACGCGACTCACTACCAACCCGACAATATGACGGTGGTGATTATTGGGGGAGTTGAACAAGAATCGGCGCTAAATTTAGTGAATCAGTCTTTTACCTCGTTTGCGACTCCCGGTGATTGTCCCCAGTTAATCGCCGAAGCCGAACCACCGATTACTGAGATTCGGCGTCAGGAACTGTATTTACCGCGAATCGAACAAGCCCGCCTATTTATGGCTTGGGTGGGACCGGGTGTGGATCAGTTAAAGGATGCTTATGGTTTAGATTTACTTTCGGTATTATTAGCCGATGGACGATCGTCCCGGTTAGTGAGACAATTGCGTGAGGAAGAGCGACTTGTTCAAAATATTGGCAGTGGTTTTTCACTCCAGCGAGATTCTAGCTTGTTTACGATCAATGCCTACCTAGAGCCTGAGCATTTAGAGCGAGTCGAAGCGTTGATTTGTCAGCATCTACTAGAATTACAGCAGACACCGATATCCCCGGAAGAAATCCGTCGCTGTCAGCGGTTATTGTGTAATGACTATATTTTTTCCACCGAAGCTGCTGGTCAGATAGCTGGATTGTATGGGTATTACAATACGATCGCGACTGCAGAATTATCTGTAACCTATCCCGCTCAAATTCAACGACTGACCCCAGTAGACTTGATGCACTTAGCACAGCGTTATCTTTCTCCTTATCACTATGCGGTAACCGTTCTCAAGCCGGTGAGTGAAGATTTGGTGATGGGGGAATTCTTTTGATAGAGACGCGCCATGGCGCGTCTCTACATGATGCGTCTGTAGGGGCTCTTTTGACGACTATCGTTTCTTATCCTTACCCAGATGCAACTCGCGCCCGCCCCGACCAAATTTTGAACTTTGAATTATCGATTATGCCTTCTAGTCTAACTGCCTCACCCCAACAGTCCAGTATCCATCGCACGGTTTTAGATAATGGCATTGTGGTTATTGCCATCGAAAATTCAGCCGCCGATATTATTGCTACTCGCCTATTTTTTCGCACAGGTAGCCAAAGAGAACCGCGAGATAAGGCGGGATTAACTCATCTGCTGGCTGCTGTCTTGACTAAAGGCACCGCCGAACTTTCCTCGATTGAAATCGCCGAACGAGTTGAATCAGTCGGCGCTCAACTGAATACAGATGCAGCAACGGATTACTTTTTACTGTCGCTGAAAACGGTATCCTCAGACTGGCTGGATATGTTAAAGCTAGCCGGACAGATTTTGCGCTCGCCTAGTTTCCCGGAAGCCGAGGTGGAATTGGAACGGGAGCTGACGATTCAGGATATTCGCTCGCAAAAAGAGCAACCCTTTAGCATTGCCTTTGAGCAGTTGCGACAGGTATTATATCAGGATCACCCTTATGCTGTCTCTGTATTGGGTACAGAAGCCACGGTTTCGGAACTATTACCGACGGATTTAAAAGAGTATCATCAAACCTATTTCCGCCCGGATAACCTAGTTATTAGTGTCGCTGGGCGGATCTCACCAGAAGCAGCCGTTGAGCAGATTGAGCAAGTCTTTGGTGATTGGCAACCGCCCTCAACTCCTTTACCAACCCTGACGTTACCGTTAATTACCACTCAGCCTTGCCGAGTCGTTACTCCCCAGGAGACACAGCAATCGGTGGTAATGTTGGGGTATTTAGCCTCATCGGTTACTGATCCGGATTATGGGGCGCTAAAACTGCTGAATACCTATCTGGGGAATGGGCTTTCTAGTCGCTTATTTGTGGAATTGCGGGAAAAGCGGGGATTAGCCTACGATGTTTCGGCGTTTTATCCCACGCGCCAATGTGACTCCCTATTTGTCGTGTATATGGGAACCGCCCCCGAAAATACAACAATCGCGATGGAGGGATTGCGGACAGAAGTAGAACGCCTTTGCAGCTTGAGGTTGAGTGAAGAGGAACTGCAAGCGGCTAAAAATAAACTTCTGGGTCAATATGCTTTAGGGAAACAAACCAATGCTCAACTTGCCCAGATTTATGGCTGGTATGAGACCCTAGGATTGGGAATTGAGTTTGACCTGAAGTTTCAGCAGGATATTGCCCAAGTGACGCCAGAGATGGCGCAAGCGGCGGCACAGCGTTTCTTTGGTGAACCCTTTATTTCTTTAGTGGGTCCGACTGAAGCGATTACCCAGATAGGTTGAGATCCCAGACGTGCCATGGCACGTCTCTACAGGATTGGGGGATCTTGCCTCTAATTCGGGTTTGCTGCACAACGGCAAAACCCTTATCTATCAAGGCTTTGAGTAGCATGGACATTGGAGCATCTTCAAGGAAATAGGGTAAAACCCTTTCATACCCTTGCACCGCTATCAGGGAAAATGTATCATTGCTCCCCCTGCTCCCCCTGCTCCCCCTGCTTCCCCTGCTCCCCCTGCTTCCCCTGCTCCCCCTGCTTCCCCTGCTTCCCCTGCTCCCCCTGCTTCCCCTGCTCCCTACCCCTCCACAAGACTCCCTGGAGCAGACTCTAATTCGATACCTGTTTGAGGATAGTCACCGGACCTGAGTCTTTGAGGATCTGCATTTGCTGGGAATTGCGAACTAGCAGCGCCCCCGCAAAGCCTAGTGAATTGACCGAGATAGATTCAAACTCTTCTTGCTTTCGCGGCACAAGCAGCATCCATTCTCGTGTGGCTAGCAGGTTGTAGGGGGCGGATTGTTTGATTCCCTGGTGGGGCATACCTACAGCATCTAAAAGCCTGTGATAAGCGTCCAGAATGGCTTGAGCGGCAACGTCTGGCGAGTCTATCCAATTGGGAGCGCATGGGGTTATGGCATGAATAAAGGGAAAGCTCGGTATTCTACCAATGGAACCCTGAAAATTAGCTGATGCGATCGCGGGTTCGATGGGTAGCTTGGATATCTCCGGTATTAAGGGTAAAGGAACGAGTTGTAAATGTTTGTGTCGCTGACTCGCACCCGCTATTTTGCCGCCGTTATAGAAGGCTAAACCATCAATTTCTGCTAAACCTGCCCACATTGCCTGAAAATCGGATAACGTGAGCCAATTATCCTGGTCTTCAAATTCCCGTGTGACGATCAGGAGGTGGTAGTCAACTACGTTGAATTTATTTAACAGACACAGGTGGGTGTCAGAAATATCCGCAACGAATAAATCTTCCTCGTAGGGGAGAAATGGGTTAAAGTCCTTGCCAGAGTTAGCTTTTTTCTTCTTTTGCTGCTTCTTGTCCTTATCTTTGCGATCAAGGTTAGAGGCAATCCGCACCAGAAAGCGAATTCCATCCTGTTCGACGAACTCACACTCGGTTGCGATTGGTTGCAGTGCGCCGCATTGGAGGGCGTGTTCGGTTGTCTTTTGAACCTTTGACCATAGTGTACCCGGTTTTAGGGTGAGTGTTTTCTGTTCCGTGGGTTTTTCTTCGGGCATAGTTAATCGTCATATCCGCCGTATGCGAATCTAATCTAGACGATTTGATCAATTTTGCCCAGAACTAGAGTGTCGGTTGTGTAATCCCAGTGAACGGTTACGCAGTAATAAGAGCAAATCCGTTAGCATCGGAATTATATTTTTTCAACGCAAAGGACGCAGAGGTTAACGCAGAGGTACGCAGAGGGAGTTGATGGATATGGGCTGATAATTTTATCGGATTTCAAAATAGTCAGAAGCTATACTCCATTTTCTTCGCTTTCTAGTACCTCCTGTAATTGTAAAGCCAGCAAGGGAAGATTATTTTTAATCGCCCTCCAAATTATCTCTAATTCTACCTGGAAGTATTCGTGAAAAATAATATTTCGCATATCCCCCATCAATCGCCAAGGTATCTGGGGGTAGCGAGATTGCATTTCAGGGGGAATGTTTCTAGCCGCCTCACCAATAATGCCAAAGTCGTAGAGGACAGCTTTAATAATTGTTCTATTTGCCATGACGACGGGTGTATTGTTGCTTGTACACAGCTATCCTAAATTAGCATTGGAATATAATCTAGCGGGGGTTCATCTATCATCAACGACAGCCATTTCACCTGTGCGGCAAAAGCTTCCACCTGAGATGCTTGTAGGAGTCTCGCGTCATGGAACCGACGCACTCGATCAGGATGATATTGGTTTGGCTGACTATGCTACGATCAGTCCAGTCTATTCACCTGTGTCAAAACCCAATGATCGGCGCAACACATTGGGATTAGAGGGGTTGAGAGATAGCGTTAGGCGCAGTTACCGTCCTTTAGTCGCCCTCGGTGGAATTAAGCCAGGGCGAGTGAGTGTTGCGATCGCACATGGGGTAAAAGCCGTTGCAGTCATTGGTGCGGTGATGGCGGCAGAAAATCCTGCTAGTGTTGTGCAAAGATTACTCTATGAGGATGCTCATCGGGCGACAAAATCAAGATTTAGAGGATTGACTGTGTATAGACATTCCGCCGGAGGAGTCTCTACGGCTTTGAACCGCTAACTGCTATTTCCGAATCCTATCCAGATAAGATATCCTAACCAAATAACTAACCCTAACTGCTATGAAACCTCTACTCGCTTCGCTGATCATTACTCCACTATTTACTCTACTTAGTTCAGCCATTGCTCTAGCTGAAGTTCGTACTCAAGTGATTGAATACCAACAGGGTGATACTGTACTCCAAGGCTTTCTGGCTTACGATGATGAGATTGAGGGAAAGCGCCCCGGTGTGATGGTGGTTCACGCCTGGAAAGGATTGGGAGATTACGAGAAGCAACGGGCAAAACAGCTTGCTGAATTGGGTTATGTGGCATTTGCGGCTGATATTTATGGTAAGGGAATTCGACCCAAAACGAATGAAGAAGCCAGAGAACAAGCGAGTATTTATCGGTCAAAT
This sequence comes from Coleofasciculus sp. G2-EDA-02, assembly GCF_040226375.1. Lineage (NCBI taxonomy): Bacteria > Bacillati > Cyanobacteriota > Cyanophyceae > Coleofasciculales > Coleofasciculaceae > Coleofasciculus > Coleofasciculus sp. G2-EDA-02. The sequence goes on from NZ_JAVKEW010000114.1 coordinate 10,491, forward strand.
CGAAAGTTAATGCGCGATCGCGCCCAAGCTGGATTGCAAGTGTTGCAACAATATCCGTTGACGGATGCTAATCAAGTTGCCGCGATCGGTTATTGTTTTGGAGGCGGTACAGTATTGGAATTAGCCCGCAGTGGTGCGCCAGTTGCTGGGGTAGTTAGCTTCCATGGTAATTTAGATACACCCAATTCCGCAGATGCTCAAGGGATTAAAGGTAGAGTTCTGGTGTTGCATGGTGCAGCCGATCCCCTAGTCCCCGATGAGCAAGTTGATGCTTTTAAACGAGAAATGAATTATGCCAATGTAGACTGGCAAATGGTTATGTACGGTAATGCTGTTCACAGCTTTAGTGATCCGAATGCGGGAAATGACCCCTCAACGGGAGTTGCTTACAATGAGTTGGCTGATAAGCGCTCTTGGGCGGCAATGAATCGGTTTTTTGCTGAACTATTTCGTTGAATTTGTCAAGGAGACGTTCCGGCGGAACGTCTCTACCAAATGATGTACCCTTCTGCCCTCTGCCTTGGGCAGATCAATATAACCTGATGGGAGGAGGACACCTGCGATCGCACCCGCTTAGGATTAATCTGGTTGAAACTCCCTCGTTGGTGGCAACGTCAATGGTTCTGGAAAACCTTGGCGTTTATCAAAGGATTGGTATTTTACACTATGCATCGCATTTTTGGCATCCTACCTCTGGTATTTTTACTGCAAAGTCTTCCTGTTGTTGCCCAAGAGTCAACAACCCTTGACCCAGTTGAACAGGTTATCGCGGCTGGATGGATGAATCGCGATCGCGAGGGGGATTTTCAGGCACAAAGAATTCTCAATCGAGCTGAATTAGCATCGATTTTAGTCAAAACCTTTGACTTAGAAAAACGAGTCGCCCAACCTGACAAACCGATTCCTGTCCTCGATGTGCCTACCTCTCATTGGGCATATCGTGATATTCAATTGGTCTTGCAAAATAACGTGATGACGGGTTACCGTCAGGGACGATTTTTTCCCAATCAACGGGTTACTCGTGCCGAAGCATTCTCTATTTTAGCTCAAGCCTATGGCGTGTTTCAGTTTCCAGAGGATACGGTGACTGAACTGCTTTCGCGCTATCCCGATGCTGAAAAAATACCAACTTGGGCAAGAAAATCAATTGCCACGGCTTTGTATGAGGGGTTCGTTAATATTGATCCCTTAACTAATTCTATTGCTCCTCTCGCACCGATGACCCGTGGAGATATGGCTTATGCCTTGAGTAAGTATCTGGAACGACAAGAAATCACTGCCCCGATTCCCTGGACTGTTGAGGAACCGGCGCCCATGTAACAAAACTCCCAGGAAACATGTTTTGACCCAATAATTTGAGTATAGGGCGACCCGCTCCTATTGAGCGGATTCGGGGTTGTTCATTTTGGTAAGCGGGTCGTCCCTATATTCCTCTATGATGAGAAAGGACAGGTTTTTCTGAGGAATACCATGAACCATGAACCATGAACCATGAATAAGATAAAAAAAAGATAGTATTGTTGATTAAGCTTGTCCACCTTCCATCGCTGTGATCACTCAGCTATTTTTGAACATAATTTAGGAGAAAGGGGTATCTAATGGATTCTGAACCCTCTAATGAAAATATAAACACCCCCTTAGTTTCAGCCGTGGTTGAGGCTACGCTCAACCAAAATTACCCTCGTCTTAATAAACTCCTTAAAACCGCGCTCTATGACACTCCTATCCAAGAACCTGAATCATTACGAGCGCAAATCGCTAGAACTTTCCTGATTCAAGTGGCTCAAGGTTTAGAGGAATCCGTGGGCGCGAAGCACCATATCCTGGCTTGGTTTATGGTATATGTCGGCTTGGGAAGCGCACCACCAGAGGCAATTCAAGCCGCGCAAATGGTACTCGACGAAGGATTAAAACCCTTTGCCGATTTCTTTGTGGATCGTCAAGGGATTCATTTCTATAATCATGGTGATAATGCGGACAACATTAATAAAATTCCGCCTCGTCTATCGGAGTTTACCCAGATGACTGTGCGGATTTCTCAGGAAGAAGTGCAGCAGGTTATGGGGAAATACAGTTTATCGGAAGAGAAAGCCCGACAAGTGGTTTTAAATCTGAAAATATTGGAGCAGAAAATGAATGTACAGTTTCAACAATTATTAATGGTTTTAGATTCTAATGAAGCTTTACTGAATCAGGTGATGACATTGGATTTAAGTCAACCCGATAAGCCAAACCGTTTTGGTATGTAATAATAAATCAGGTGCTAGTACAAAAAGGCTCCAAGGCAGAAGATTTTAAGGTTTATGATATCTGCTAAATACTGAATCAGGGCTTTAGTCATGGGATTTAATCGGATTGGATGCACTACCTGCGTAGCTATTTTTGTTGTTGTTTCAGTTCCGTTGCTATTGAGTTCAACTGGATTATTCTCTAAAACGCATCTGTTGGCGTTCTCAGTTGATGCTCGTAAAACAGAGGCAGAGCGATGGTTAAAACAAGGGGTTGAGCAGTTGCGCCAGCAGGAATTAGATGGGGCGATAAAGTCGAGCCAGCAAGCATTGAGCATTTATCAGGATAGTCGCGATCGCTTGGGTATAGCGCAGTCCTTAAATCATCTGGGATTGGGATTATACAAAAAAGGTCAATACCAAGCCGCCGAGCAAATCTGGCGCGAAGGGATTCAGGTTTTGGCATCTGCATCACCTGATCATAAAAGCCATGATGCCCAATCAAAACGAGTAGAAACACAAGTTGCAATTTATCAGCTATTGCAAAAATCATTAATTGCTCAGGGCAAAATTAATCAAGCTCTTTTAGTGTCTGAGCAGAGTCGGGCAATGGTGTTTAGAGAATTATTGCTCGCGGGTTCCCCGGACATTTCAAGTGTTACCTCTCCCATCGCACCACCAACAATTGAGCGGATTCAACAGATTGCCCAAGAGCGAAACGCGACCCTGGTAGAATATTCGATTATTGATAATCCCTTGGCTGAAACTAATCAACCCGAAGAACTCTTCATTTGGGTGGTTGAGCCCACAGGGGAAATCACCTTTCGTCAGAGCAATCTCACGCAACTTTGGCAAGAAGAAAAAACCACCCTAACCGACTATGTAAGTAATATCCGTCAATCCCTCGCCGCTTCCCAGTGGGGTACTGGTAGTTCTCGGCGCAAGATTCGACCTTTTATGCAACTGTATCAGGTTTTAATTGAACCGATCGCAGATAAATTGCCCACTGATCCAAACGCTCATGTTATCTTTATTCCGCAACAATCTCTGTTGATGATTCCCTTTTCTCCTCTGCAAGATGAGTCGGGTAACTATTTGCTGGAAAAACACACAATTTTAACCGCTCCAGCAATTATGGTATTGGATATCACCCGCCGAAGCCAGGTTAATATTCCAGAATCTCTGCAACAATGGTTAGTGGTGGGAAATCCTAACCCGATGCCTGGAGACTTCTCGCCCTTACCTGCTGCCGAAAAGGAAGCCAAGGCGATTGCATCTCTGGTGAACACCCAAGCGATTACGGGAGAGGTAGCGACTAAAGCCGAGATTGTGCCGCAGATGTCCGCTTCACGAGTGATTCATTTAGCCACTCATGGTATATTTGATGAACAGCAAGGATGGGAGAGTGCGATCGCGCTGGCATCAACCGATACTGATAACGGCTGGCTAACGGCAAAAGAAATCCTAGATTTAAACCTTACTGCGGAGTTAGTGGTTCTCAGTGCTTGTAATACGGGGCGAGGTAGCATTAGTGGGGATGGATTGGCTAGCTTATCTAGTGCTTTAATAGCATCAGGGGCGTCTAGTGTGATTGTCTCTTTATGGTCAATTCCTGACTCACCCACCGCCTTTTTGATGCAGGAATTTTATTATAATTTACAGCAAAATTATGACAAAGCCCAAGCCTTACGAAAAGCCATGTTAACCACAATGGAAAAATATCCAGATCTCCGGGATTGGGCAGCATTTACGTTAATTGGTGAAAGTAGCCAATCGCCCACAGACTAGAAGTCTGGGGCTATACAAACTTGCGTCCGCCTGCGCGGACTCAATTCAGCCTGCGGAGGCAGGCTTTGTTTGTGTAGCAGCGATTTCAATCGCCTCCTCTTGCTGGCAACAGAGACACGGCAATGCCGTGCCCCTACCAGGTTTAGGGTAGCTGGATGGTGTGTAAATCCTCAAGAGGAGTTTATAATAGTCCCAATATTAACAATACAAAACTTGCAGAGGTAGGGTTGAATGGATGGTCGAGGCGAACTACTACAGCGTCTGAAAAGGCTGAATCCGGCTCAATTTGAGGAAGTGCTGTTCCGGTTGGAAATTGACCCGGCGATTATTCCCAGCCCGTTTGCCGAGCAATCGCTGCGAGCTATCCGAGTTATTCAACGGCTGGAGCAAGAGTCAGAGGGATTTGAACGCCTCAATCAAACCCTGGCTGAATCGGCTATTGCGATTATTGGTGAGCAATATATCGGCTACGAGATAGAAGCTCAAGTTAAGGGAATTGTTCATGAGTATATCCAGCAGCCGTTTGAAGGGCGAGAGGAGGAGCAGCGTCAGCTTGATGAGTTTGTGCAGCACAATTCTAGGGGGGTGCTGTTGGTAATGGGTGCGGCAGGTTTTGGCAAATCGGCTCTGTTGTCCCATTGGCAACAAACCCAGCAGGAAAATTGTTTCATCGCCTATCACTGCTTTAGTTATCGTTACCAGAAAACGCGCTCGGTGTCTGAAGCCTATCGCCATCTGCTCAAACAACTCTATCTGTATCACAACATCCGCAATGGGCAGTTTCCTAATGATCCCAATCGGATGCGGGATATGCTGGTGGGGATGCTGGAGAAACCTGTCTCACCAGAGGGTAAGCGTCTGATGATTGTGTTAGATGGGTTGGATGAGGCTTCAAAAACATTGGAGCCGTTTTTTACCAGGCTTCCGGATGGCGTGTTTGTGATTGCTTCAGCACGCGCCGAGTCAGAGGATGAGCCGGAATACCTGCGGAATTGGACAGATAATGCTCAGAGATTGTATCTGAAGCGGCTACGCCGTGAGGCAATTCCCAAGTGGTTAGGGGAAATCAGCGAGTTAGTCACCTATAGCCAGAATCAGGATTTTGTTAAACGGCTGGATGAGATAACCGGGGGATTCCCGCTTTACCTGCGTTATCTGATTGATGAATTGAGACAGGCGGCAAAAAAGCGTCAGGATGTGCAGGGGGTACTCCGGAATAGTCCCGGTGGGTTCAAAGCTTATGTGAAAGAACAGTTTCGCCAACTTGCCCAAGTTGAGGAAATTAAGCGACAAAGGGAAGTGCGGGAGTTGTTTGCTTTGCTGTCAGTGGCGTTGGGAGCGTTATCTGAGGATGATATTGAAGAGTTGACTGAGTTGAATGCCTGGGATTTAGCCGATTTACCCTGGCAGGCGACACGGTGGTTTAGTATTCAAACGGGTTGTTATAGTTTTGCTCACCCGTTACTCGCCCAGGAGTTTAAAGGGGCGCTGGGGCGTCAGGCTGGTTTGGCGGAAGATAAGTTAATTGACTATTGTGCCAAATGGCAGGAACTGGAGCGTTCCGATTATGGATTACGATATTATGCCGAACATTTGGGATTGGCAAAGCGGTGGCAGGAATTGTATGAACTGGCTCGTAATAAGGAATTTGTCACGGCTCAATGGCAGCATTTACCGGAACAGCCGGATTTGCCTCTAAAGACAGTGCAGATAGCGTTGTCGGGTGCAGCCGAAACCGATGATGCAGGTTGGATGGCAGAGTTTCTGCTGGTACACGCAGAGCGAGTGATGCAAATCGCCAAAGAGTCACCCCTGGATATATTGCGATTAGGCAGTATTGACGGAGCCTTGGCATTGGCGGAGAAGTTTGATCCGCAACGCTGTGTTCTGTGGTATCTGCTGCTGGCATGGGAGTTAGCAAAAGATGCCAGCCAGGATGGGGAGAAAATGGAACAAGCGCGGGAAATATTGGAGCGATTACAACAGCAGAAGAATTTGCCCCGTTTATTAAACCATTGGATGGAGATGTGTGCTGTTTACTTACTGAAACTCTTATTGACAGCGACAAAAGGGATGTTTATAGGGCTGTCAAGGCTAATTCTAGGTAATAATAGTCTCGCCAATCTGTGCCAGAGCCTTGTCGAAGCGAATGACTTCACCGCCGCCATCCACACCGCACAACAAATTGAGGATTCTAACAACCGGGCAAGGGCGTTGGTGGAGATTGCCAAAGCCCAGGTACAGACAGAAAACTTCACCGCCGCCATCCACACCGCACAGCAAATTGATCATTCTTACTACCGGGCAGAGGCGCTGCTTGATATTGCTAGAGCACAGCCAACGGCAGAAAACTTCACCGCCGCCATCCACACCGCTCAGCAAATTGATCATTCTAACAACCGAACAGAGGCGCTGGTTAAGATTGCCAAAGCCCAGGTACAGACAGAAAACTTCACCGCCGCCATCCACACCGCACAACAAATTGAGGATTCTAAATACCGGGCAGAGGCGCTTCTTGAGATTGCTAAAGCACAGCCAACGGCAGAAAACTTCACCGCCGCCATCCACACCGCTCAGCAAATTGAGTATTCTCACTACCGGGCAGAGGCGCTGGTTAAGATTGCTAAAGCACAGCCAACGGCAGAAAACTTCACCGCCGCCATCCACACCGCACAGCCACTTAAGTATTCTCACTACCAGGCAATGGTGCTGCTTGATATTGCTAGAGCACAGCCAACGGTAGAAAACTTCACCGCCGCCATCCACACCGCACAGCAAATTGATCATTCTTACTACCGGGCAGATGCGCTGTTTATAATTGCTGCAGCACAGCCAACGGCAGAAAACTTCGCCGCCGCCATCAACACCGCACAGCACATTGAGAATTTTAAATACCGGGCAAGGGTGCTGGTGGAGATTGCTAAAGCACAGGCACAGGCAGAAAACTTCACCGCCGTCATCGACACCGCACAACAAATTGAGGATTCTTACTACCGGGCAAGGGCGTTGCTGGAGATTCCTAAAGCCCAGGTACAGACAGAAAACTTCACCGCCGCCATCCACACCGCACGGCAAATTGAGCATTCTAAATACCGGGCATTGGCGCTGTTTATAATTGCTAAAGCACAGCCAACGGCAGAAAACTTCGCCGCCGCCATCCACACCGCACAACAAATTGAGGATTCTGACAACCGGGAAAGGGCGCTTCTTGAGATTGCCAAAGCACAGGCACAGGCAGAAAACTTCACCGCTGCCATCCACACCGCTCAGCAAATTGAGTCTTCCTACGACCGGACACTGGCGCTGGTTGAGATTGCCAAAGCACAGGCACAGACAGAAAACTTCACCGCTGCCATCCACACCGCTCAGCAAATTGAGTCTTCCTACCACCGGGCAGAGGCACTGGTTGAGATTGCTAAAGCACAGGCACAGGCAGAAAACTTCGCCGCCGCCATCGACACCGCTCAGCAAATTGAGGGTTCCTACGACCGGGAAAGGGCGTTGGTTGAGATTGCTAAAGCACAGGCACAGACAGAAAACTTCACCGCCGCCATCCACACCGCTCAGCAAATTGAGTCTTCCTACCACCGGACACTGGCGCTTCTTGAGATTGCCAAAGCTCAGCCAACAGCAGAAAATTTCACCGCCGCCATCCACACCGCTCAGCAAATTGAGTCTTCCTACGACCGGACACTGGCGCTTCTTGAGATTGCTAAAGCTCAGGTACAGGCAGAAAACTTCACCGCCGCCATCGACATCGCACAGCAAATTGAGAATTTCGACAAACAGGCATTGGCGCTGGTTGAGATTGCCAAAGCTCAGGTAGAAGCCAAATGCATTGAACAGGCACTTTTAACCGCCGAGAAGATTCTCATGAACCGCAATGAACACCTTCCCAATATCGCTGCTACCTCTGTCAAAACAGGCGATAAAGAAAACTTCAAGCGTCTGTTAATTCCCTGTGCTTACTACCTAGATGCTGCCTATAAAATGTGTGGACATCTCGCCCAACTGTATCCGCATCAAGCATCAGATATCCACGAAATTGCCAATAGACATCTCCGAAAATAGTGAAAGCCCCTGATTAAAAGGTTTTCAGGTTATTTAGGAGACTTAGCCATTCAGCGTCTGGTAACGCTACAATAAGCTTTTGGGATAGATGCTATTAAGAAAAACCGCTAAAGCACTATCGCTATTCTGTAAGGGTTTGGCTTTCCAGGTGAGGCTCCCGTTATAACGTGGGAGCGTTTAACGGGAGAGAACATCACAAGGGTAGTCAATTCAAAAGCCACAGCTTGGAACGCAACGACTAACGACGGTAATCTGTCCCCGGACGAACTCCCACCGTAGGGTCATTAGCCACGTAATCCGTAGTAGTTACAGTAGGTTCTTTGCGCTTTTTACCAGCCAAACCTGCTAATCCCAACAAACCGAGTAGACCTAACCAACCCCAGTCAAAGTCATTTTCAGTTTCTATTTCTTCAACTCCTTCGTAGGTTTCAGGTTGAGCATACTGAGCTTGTGCGACAGAAGTGAAAGGGGCAAAGGATAAAGTAGCTGCAATTACACCAGCTCCAGCCCATTTGGAAAATTTAGAAAGGTTCATTATTTTATGTCTCTTTTTTAAGGCACTGCTATTACTTAACTACTTTATCCCTTGCTTATTTAATTTCAATCAATCTTTAGTATGAAGCTTGAAAAAATCTCTATGAGACTGAAGAGAGATAAAATTAGACGAGGTAATATCCCTAAAAGTGGATAGTAAAAAAACTCTCTATCCTAAAGAGATTCGCACGAGAACTGATGAGGCTTCTCTTGTTAATTATTTACAGTCAAGTTTCCATAAGCTCTCTCTATTGAGAGAAGCGCTTGAACCCAACCCCAACAAAAGTTGATAAGATGGCAAAAAAGCGCGGGAGATATCCATGTCTGTACTAGAAGGAACCCAGAAAGCTAAAATCATGAGAAAATGACCCTTGAAGCCTTAGAAATCATGGATTTTAGTCCTGCTTTACCAACCTTTGTCATTACCCTCCGGGAAGGTGTGGAAGCCGCCCTGGTGGTAGGAATTGTACTGGCTTGCCTCCAAAAAGCAAAAGCCGAACAGCTCAACCCATGGGTATATAGCGGTGTGGTGGCGGGAATTATCGCCAGTGCCTTGGTGGGTATCTTATTCACTTGGGGCATTCAGGCTTTGAGTACCACCTATCCAGAGTACGCCCCCGTAATTGAACCCCTTCTAGAGGCAGTGTTTGGTGTTATTGCGATCGCACTGCTCAGTTGGATGCTAATTTGGATGACTAAGCAGGCAAAATCGCTCAAAGCTGAAATTGAAGGGACTATCACATCTGCGATCGCAGAAGGTGCGGATGGGGGTTGGGGTGTTTTTAGCTTAATTTTCATTGCCGTCTTGCGAGAGGGTTTTGAAACCGTTGTATTTATCGTTGCTAAGTTTCAACAGGGACTGATGCCAGCTTTAGGAGCAATAGGTGGCATAGTTGGAGCTGTGGTCATTGGTTTCCTCCTATTCAAGTGGGGCGTCAAGATTAACATCCGCCAGTTTTTCCAGGTTATGGGCGTTTTGTTACTCCTGATTGTTGCGGGTTTAGTTGTGGGGGCTTTAGCCCATTTTGACCAAGCTGCTGCCGCCTTGGCACAGATAAACCCTCAGTCACAAGCCTTGTGCTTCTACTATGACCACTTTGCCGAAGACCATTCCTGTCTTCTCGGATCAAGGGTTTGGAATACCAGTGGTATCTTACCTGACAATAAGTTTCCGGGTTTGGTGCTTAAAGCTTTATTTGGCTATCGAGCCAAAATCTACTTAGTGCAAGCGGTGAGCTACCTAGTATTTTTATTTGCGATCGCAAGTATTTATTTCCGCAGCTTGAGTGTACCAACAGGGGAACGGGCTAAAGGCGATCGCGTCGCTCAATAAACGGCGCTGGCTTGGTGACATACTCCAGACAGCGATACAAGTATACGCTGCTGGCTTCTCCCTTCCCCCCTTTATCCCCCCCTTTCATCACCCCCTTTCATCCCCCCCTTTCATCCCCCCCTTTCATCCCCCCCGTTCATCCCCCCCATTCATCCCCCCCGGTCAAGGGGGGGCTTGGGGGGGGGGGGGGGGGGGGGGGTGGGGGGTA
>NZ_JAVKEW010000115.1:0-24429 GCF_040226375.1 Coleofasciculus sp. G2-EDA-02
TTCTACTGGTTCCTGTGCTACTGGAGGATTAGTCGGTTCCGCTTCTACTGGTTCCTGTGCTACTGGAGGATTAGTCGGTTCCGTTTCCTCAACAACTATGACAGGCGATTCTTCTTCAGAAGGTTCCTCAAGCTCTACGGAAGGAGGAGGAGCAGGTTGATTAACCCCAACATATGGATCTTGTTCGGGGGGTTCCTCCGTTATCGGTGGTTGGTTAGGTTCCTCTGTTATCGGTGGTTGGTTAGGTTCCTCTGTTGTTGGTGGTGGATTCGGTGGTAAATTCTCTGTTATCAAAGACTGTGGCGGAGTTGCTGGAGTGAAATGACTATCCAGCTTTTCAGGTGCAACGTCATTTGGCTGGATTATATTGCTATTATAGGTGGAGCTATTTGGATCGATGTTGGAGTTGGACTCGGGTGGCTCCGGATTATAGTACTCTACAGTTCCATGTTCAATAGGAGAATTATTTGGATTTGCCGCATCATTTGCTACCCTGATGTTTCCTTGGATATTAATAGATCCAGTAGCAGTAGATAAGATGACGGAACTACTTCCACCAGGGTTATTCTGAGGCGCATGATTTTCGGCAAAAATATTTTTTATGTTGATGTTACCGTCATCTGTGGATATAGTTACATCACCAGCGTCACCTTCCTGCTGATTCTGCACTCTTATGTCACCTGTTATGATATTTCCTTGTTCTGATACATACAAGGTTACATCACCAGCCGAGCCATTACTGTTATCATCTGTAGTTAGATCGCCAGTTGTAATGTCCCGTTGAGCCAACAGTGAGATTGAACCCGCACTATCCTGATCTGAATTACTGGTGTCAAGCTTGGCTGTTGTAATGCTGCGATTTGAATTGATATTGATTCCCGTCGATGCTGTAATCGTGTCAGTGGCGACAACATCTCCAATTTGGATGCCCGAACCGCTCAATACGACTTGTCCCTGACTATTGAGTGCTAAAGTTGTCGCATTTTGTAAATTTCCGCCGGTGATTAAAGCTGGTATATTAGTCAGAGGAATTGGATCAGAGCCTGAATAGTCTGGGCGGTCAATCTCAAGACTCAAAACCATCCCGGGTTGGGTTAGGCGGACTACACTATCGCCTGGAACGCTTGCAATAGTAATTTGACCATTGGGCGCTGAAAGATTACCCTCACTGGCAACTGTACCACCGATTAAGGTTAAGTTCCCATTTTCAACTTCCAGATCAGCCGAGTTAATAATCGCTCCTGGCTCAGATGTATCGAAGGCAAAATAATTGTTAGGGGTTCCGCTAAGATTAGCTATACTCAGGTCAATTGGACCTGTTGCCTTAAACCAGCCGGAATCTAAACCAATCGCTGTAGCCGTTGTCGCGGTAAAGTCTCCTGGGACATTTAAACTTGCACCTTGACCAAAAACGATACCCGCCGGATTCATCAAAAATACATTGGTGTTACCTGTTCCTCCCAATACATCGATGAGTCCGTTGATTTGAGACAGATTGCCACCTGTAACCCGACTGAGAATAGTTTGAATATTAGAATTAACATTAAACGTAGCACTTTCACCTGAGCCAAGACTGAACTCCCCAAAGCTAAAAATTTGGTTAGTGCCAGCGTTAACGCCATCAATAATGTTATAATTATTTCCTTCTTGGGTAACATTTGTTTTGCTACCCTGCTCTGGAGTAACTTGTGCTTGGGCAACCTTAGCAAAGCCCATAAGTCCTGTTAGACTATAGAGGGCTGCCAGTGATTGACTTATTCGGCGTACAGCTCTTTTCATCTGGCTCACTTGAAAAACAGTAAATGCTGATTCCCCTAACTGCTGGTGTTATCACTTTCCCTGATGTTGTCGCTAACCAGAACCGTTGCGGTAGCTAGCAGGAAGGTATTTTCTTGATCTTGACTCTGGCTATTCTATTATTGTATACAATTTTACCCTTTCTTTTTCATTACCCTGTCAAAAGTGATTTTTCTTTCCACCGGTTCAATGATTTTTTAGGGCTAACGCTGCATTTTGAGCCAGTGAGGGTAACCGATACTTAATTTTTTGAGCAGTTTCTCCTAGACTCCTATTATATTAAATATTGTAAAATTGTCGAGGAAAAGGCTGGAATCCTCATCCCGGCGTCTATAAACTATGGAGAGCGTGCGTATGTACTGACAATTTTCTTGCATCCCTAATTTCAATGGCATTCCAGCCTGCATGATTCCCCTGAAACTGACCCTGAAAAATTTTTTAAGCTACCGTGAAGCGACTCTCGACTTTCGCGGACTGCATACGGCTTGTATCTGTGGCGCCAATGGTGCGGGGAAATCTTCTCTCCTCGAAGCAATCACCTGGGCGATTTGGGGACAATGCCGTGCCGCGTCGGAAGATGATTTAATCCATGCCGGAGCGAAAAATGTACGGGTAGACTTCATTTTCCATAATAACCAACAAACCCATCGGGTGATTCGGAGCAAACAACGGGGACAAAGCAGTTCCCTGGAATTTCAAATTGAAACGCCCGATGGATTTCGTTCCTTAACTGAAAAAGGATTACGGGCAACTCAACAGCTTATCCTGCATCATCTTAAGCTGGATTATGATACCTTTATTAACTCCGCTTACTTGCGTCAGGGGCGTGCGGATGAATTTATGCTGCGGCGTCCATCGGAACGCAAACAAATCTTAGCTGATTTATTGAAACTGGATCAATACGAAACATTAGCGGATCAAGCAAAGGATTTATCCCGCCAATTCAAAGGTCAAGCCGAGCAACTCGAATCTAGTTTACAAGGCATTCAGCAGCAATTAGAAGAACGAGACGCGACGCAGGAGCAACAAGACGCCACTCAAACCACCCTAAACCAACTACGCCAAGACCACGAAACCGACCAAAGCCAACTGCACCACCTGCAATCTCTCAAACACCAACGCCACACCTGGGAACAACAACTCACCTTTGTCCGCCAGCAATACCAAAATCTCAGCCAAGAGTGCGATCGCCTGCATCAGGATATTACCACCACCGAAACCCAAAAGCAGCAATTAGCCACCATTCTCGACCAAAACGACCAAATTACTGCCGGTTATGCCGATTATCTCACCCTGCAACAGCGAGAAGAGAGTCTCAGCCAAAAATTCCACGCGGATCAAAACGCCCACCGACAAAAACAGCAGCTACAACAGCAACTCAACCAACAGATTCAGGAATTGAATCTGCAAATCCGTCAAACCCAAGCTCAACTCGACGCCCTGCGCCCCCAAGAACAAGAAATTCAAACTATCCTCAGCCGTTCCACAGACGTAGCCGAAGCCTTGGAAAAACTCAAAGCCGCCCGTACCCGCCTCAATCACCTGGATCAACTTCAACTCGATGTCTCCCCCATCCTGCAACGCCGCGCCGCCTTGCAAAGCGAACTAGATCGCATCCACGCCCGCCTCAGCGCCCGTTTAGATGAACTCAACGCCTCAGAAGATCAATTATCTCACCAAATCGCCACAACTCCCCAACTGCGACAAACAGTTCTGCACGTTGTCGCCGAAATCAGCACCTTAGAAAAAAAGAAAGTTTATCAACAGCGCGTCCAAGAAAAAGGATTGGAACGCCGCAACTTTCAGGAACGACTGCAAGAAAGCCAGCGCCGTTATGAAAAACAACTCGCCGAACTCACGCAGAAAATCCAAATGTTACAGGTTCAGGACGCTGTTTGTCCCCTGTGCGATCGCCCCTTAGATGAAACCCATTCCCACTACGTTATCCAGAAAACTACCACAGAACAACAGGAAATTCAAGATCAATTCTGGGTGGTGCGAGAACAGCTAGCCGTTTGTGAACGGGAACTGCAAGTCCTGCGTCAAGAATACGCCCAACTCTCCCAAGAATTGGCACCGTTTGAACAATTACTCGAACAACGGGGACAACTCGAAGCCCGACTCGAAGCCACCGATGAAGTGTATGATCGCCTCTATGATATCTCCGAAGAAAAGAAACAACTAGAGCGATCGCTAAGTGAAGGAACCTACGCCCTAGATATCCAAACCCAACTGCAAACTCTGGATAGCCAACTACAACAGCTAAACTACAACGAACAAACCCACGCCCTCGCACGCGGAGAAGTCGATCGTTGGCGTTGGGCGGAAATCCGCCAAGCCAAACTCGAAGACGCCCAGCGACGCCTAGAGAAAATTCAGGAACAACAACCCCAACTGCAAGCCCAACTCGATCAGCTCAACCAATCCCTAGAGGAGTTACAAAGCACCTCTCCCCTAAAACAGGAACTCGATGCGATCGAGGAACAAATTCGCGAAATTGGCTATAACTTAGACACCCACAACCAACTGTGCACCTCCCTGCGACAAGCTCAATCTTGGCAACTACGCCATCAAGAATTAACCAAAGCCCAGGAACACTATCCTCAAATCTGTCAACGATTAGACAGCCTCAATCAAACCCTAGCCAAGCGACAAGGCGATCGCGAAACTCTCAATACACAACTCGCCGAAATTGTCAAACAATTGGAACAGTATCCCGACACCAGCCGCGACTTGCAAATACTAGAACAGCGCATCCTACAGCGACGCCGACAACTAGATGAACACCTATCCCAAGTCGGGCGTTTACAACAGCGCTTAACTCAACTGGATACTCTGCAAACTCAATATCAAGAGCAAGAGGAACAGGTTAAAACCCTAAAACGGCAATATCGAGTGCATCAGGAACTAGCCAAAGCCTTTGGCAAAAATGGCATCCAGACGTTGATGATTGAAAATATTTTACCCCAATTAGAGGCAGAAACCAATCAAATTCTATCACGACTGACCGGAAATCAGTTACATGTGCAAATTGTCACCCAAAAAGCCGGAAAACGGGCATCAAAGCGCAAAAGTAAACTCATCGACACCCTAGATATTTTAATCGCCGACGCCAGAGGAACCCGCCCTTATGAAACCTATTCTGGCGGTGAAGCCTTCCGGATTAACTTTGCCATTCGCCTCGCCCTAGCCCGACTCTTAGCGCAGAGGGCGGGAACTTCCTTGCAAATGCTGATTGTCGATGAAGGCTTTGGTACGCAAGACGCTGAAGGATGTGAGCGATTGATTGCGGCGATTAACGCGATCGCGTCCGACTTTGCTTGTATCTTAACTGTAACCCACATGCCCCAATTTAAGGAAGCCTTTCAGACACGAATTGAAGTACGAAAAACCGAGCAAGGTTCTCAATTAAGTTTACTGATGTAACACTTAAAATTATTGGGCGGGACGATTTACTCGCATCACTTTTCCCCGTAAGGATTCTTCCAGGGAAATAGCTTGATGAATTCGGGTTGCCATTCTCTCTCTATCTATGTTGTCAATATCCAGTCAAAATGTTCTGGAAGTAAATAAAATACAGTAGGTTGCAACTGGAGTCCGGAAGGGCGCAAGCCTTGCGCCCCTACAGTCAGGTGTACCTAATCGGTTTTATAACGGCTATATTATCATTGTCCATTACGACAACTATTCACGCCAAGTAAACAGAATTTGCTCGTCGGCTTGTCTAAACTCAATATTAAACCGATCAAATACAACTTCTCGCCCTAAAAGCAATTGTTCTGCACCTGTAATGCTTTGTAACCAAGCGACAGGAGCGATAAAACTGTGTCCATCAATTGTCATTTCCACATTACGCAAAACATACTCAACCGTTCCCCCAATAGTCTCCGCTAATAACGTTGATTCAGCATCCGCTAAGCTGTAGCCTAAATCTTGACCCACCTTTAAAGAAATTAAGCTAATTTCTGCCCCAGAGTCTACTAACATTGTGGTAGAAATCTCTAAATCCTTATACTTAAGCCTGACATGATAATTCGGCAACCAGTCATGGCGAGCCACTGTGCGAAAATGAATCGGTAAAATCTGGATAGAAGCAGTGCTGCGTGGCACTAAATAAATGGCAAACATCTCCCCTGATGCTGTAGCCAACTCCAAAACTTCGCGCAAATTTCCACTATGAGCAATAACACGATGGTCATTGTAAGCCACATATTGATTGCGATATAAATCCAACAAAGTGTGCCGATTTTTATTCAGCCACTTCAACATTTGCTCACTTTCAGTTTTAGAAGGTATTTTAGTCATAGTTAAAAAAAACTATTAAAACCATCGAAAATAACATCATTTATCCCACCTTACAAACCAGATAAAATTTTGATCCCCATCCTCCAAACCCCTCTGCGCCCTCTGCGTAAACCTCTGCGTTCTCTGCGTTAAAAAAACCAAATTCCGACACTCAGGATCTAACCGTCAAAGCGGTGACAAAAACCGCAGCAGTAATGAACCAATACCCACAAGAGCATTTCCAAAAGATGGGCGAGAGCGAACTTCGGGGGGATTTTGAGCAATTTCTACCATTTGGATCAGGTTCTGTGAAGCTTGGAAACCAACTAAGTTTTCTTGATTAGTAAAAAGCTGACTAGCAACTTCAGCATCTCGGCTAGCACCGCCGTGATCACTCAAGCGAAATCGGGCAATTCCCCGGGCTAAATAGGCGGGAGCAAATTCAGCTTTGAGATTCAGAGCTTGATTATAATGTTCAATGGCAGCTTGGTAGTTTCCCCGTTCTGCTTCAATCACACCCCAGGCATAAAAATCTTCAGCGGTTCCGGCATACTGAGGAAGACCAATGGTTCCTTGAATATAAGCGCTACTGAGATCCGTACCAAACAGTTGAGCATTGACGAGATAAGCACTTCTGAGATCCGTTCCCACTAAAATAGCGCCACTGAGATTTGCGCCAGTTAGGTTTGCACCATTGAGAGACGCGCCACTGAGATTTGCCCCGGTGAGATCCGCCCCCACTAAATTTGCCCGACTGAGATTAGCGCGACTCAAATCTGCCCCACTCAAATTTGCTCCGACTAATTCTGCCATAACTAGACCCGCATCGGTGAGATCACATCCGGGACAGTTTTTGGTGGAGAGTACCTTTTGGATATTTTGTAGATTTTCAGCCAAGGCGCTGGTATTCAGAGTGATGGCGGTGAAAATAGCAGCCGTGGTTAGAAGTATTGGTTTCATGGCATGATAATGGGGTGAATGGGTTACGGGTTTTACGCGATCGCAGCCGTAAGATACAGATAAAGGCAGGTTTAGTGACAAACCCGTTCATCAAGTTGGGGCGGGTTTATTTACATTCGGGTGACAACCAATGATAGAGGTAAAACCCGCCCCTACACAGATCACCACTCAGAATTCTAATCAGTTACACCTGCTAATAATTCTAATTCACTCACCACCCGATCCAATTCGTCAATAATCGGCATAGACTCCTGGGTGCGGAAGGCTTCAATCAAGGAACGGTAATACCAAAGTGTACCTTCTTTACGCCCATGAAAGCGTTGCCACACCTTATCCCCTAAAATACGATAATCTTTAAGAATTGACCAAGCATTATGCAGCTTATCGGCGGCAGACACTAAACGAACCGAAGCTGATGCTGTGGGAATATGTGCAATATAAGCTTCTTTGCGCTGACGCCAAGGGGGTTTGGG
Organism: Coleofasciculus sp. G2-EDA-02; assembly: GCF_040226375.1. Taxonomy (NCBI): domain Bacteria; kingdom Bacillati; phylum Cyanobacteriota; class Cyanophyceae; order Coleofasciculales; family Coleofasciculaceae; genus Coleofasciculus; species Coleofasciculus sp. G2-EDA-02. The sequence continues at coordinate 7,515 of NZ_JAVKEW010000115.1, forward strand.
TGTGGTGTCAGCATCGGTGCAACCATCGACAATCTCAGTGATTGTATCCCCAAAGCGGCGGCGAATTTCTTCACGGGTTGCTGCACCGCCTTGATCTTCAATGGCATCATGGAGAAGGGCTGCGATCGCTTCCTCTTCATTTGCCCCATATTCTAAGGCAATACTGGCAACAGCTAGCAGGTGGGCGATGTAGGGAACGCCATTCCCTTTGCGGGTTTGGTTGGCGTGTAGTTCGGTGGCAAAGGTTAAGGCGTCGGTAAACCGTTGGGAGAGTTTCATGGAAAAATTAGGACAAAATCTAAATGAAATTAGTAACAATTGTGACTGAATTTACAGCAAACAACTTACCGAAAATCTGGATTGCGTCCTATTCCGAAGCCAGCAAACTTCTCGCTTCCGAGACAGGAGACGCGATCGCGCATATCATCTAACTTTTTACTTGTGCATCTGCCATCTACTTTTTTGATCATTTCTCCAAAATAAAAATCATGGAAAGACTGGTATCACTATCGAATTCTGCACAAGAATAATCGCCATATAATGCCACTATTTTGTAACCACTTTCCTGCGCCATTTCCTCAAATTCCTGTTTTTTGATCAGGCAAAAATGCATATTTAGGAGGCGCTTGGATTGCAAAAAACCATGTTGATCATAGATTTCGTAGAACTGAGTTCGCTCAACAATACAGTGATTCTGTTGCTGCTTTTCCAGTCCCCAGAACAGAAGTTGTTCTTTTCCCAGACTGTATTTTCCCTCTAGACGCAGAGAACCATCGACCAATTTTGACCGGACATTAGGATTATGTAGAGTACAGATAAGTTGCCCACCTTCACGCAAATGGTTGTGAATTGAGCGGAGTGTATTCCTTTGGTCTTTCTTTGACAAAAGTTCCGAAAATGAATTGAACGGAATAATCGCTAATTCAAAACACTCTTCCAGATCTAACTCTCGCACATCAGCCTGCTGAATTCTAGCCGACAATCCCTTTTGTGCCAGCTTCTTTTGCAAAACAGCTAGCATTTGTTCCGAAGCATCCACACAAATCAGCGAAACGCCAGCTTCTAATAAAGGAATCGAGACGCGCCCCGTTCCTGCCATCAATTCGAGAACTTGACCTGATACTTTACGGGTTTCTCGAATAAAGAAGGAAATATCGATATCACTCTGGACATAGATATCATACAACTCAGCGACTCGATCCCACTCAATCATTTTTTTCTAGTTACAACGGCTGAATATCATTAAAGCGAATCCTCGTATCCGCCACAGGTTTTTCTTCAGGATTTTCCTCCTGGGCATATCGAATCATCCGGTTCGTTAGCAAATAGTATTTGCCCACCTTTTCATGAAAATCTCGCACATCTTCTTTTTCCAGAACTTCACCTGTTTGGGCATCGCGAAACGTGGTTTTAAAGTGACTGACTAAATAACCCTCTGGAGTTTTAGTCGTGCCTAGAGTGTCAACCGTTACTGCTACATCTCCAAAGCTGCGATTCACTTGAGTGATTACATCACCTTTCACCTTATAGTAGGAATTATCACCCACTTCATTGATTTTTAATGCGCCATACTCGTCTTTTCCCGTTAACTCAAAGTCATTGTTACCATGCAACTGCTCAAACGGTACTCGGCGGCGGTGAATGATTTCCATCTTAACAGTATTGGCAACCAACTCCCGCAAATCCTCCGGTTCAACATTAATGACTTCCACAGTCATATCCGGTTGAACACGAACGATTCCCTGGTCAATATCTCCCTTGTGAGTAATCGAAACTTCTGCGGAATAACCGGGAAAATTTTTATCCCAGGTATAGCGCTGATTGTATGCATTGCGAAAGGCTTCACTGGCTGATACTGTAGCGATTTGAGTTGGATGAGTGTTTGAGATAGACTGAGCCTTCGCACTTGCGGGTAGTCCAAAGACGAAGCTAAAACTAGCGATAATTAAACTTAAACTCCAACAGATGATGCGATGCTGTAATTGCTGTGTCATGATTTTAATCGGCTATCGACATTGAGGATAAATCTCTATTTTACAAGGGGATGTACAGCCGCATGAGGTCAATGATTTTCTCTCCCATATTCCTTAATTATCTGGGTCTTCTCCTAACTCCCGCAATCGTGCGGCTAAACGTTCGGCGCGTTGGCGTTCAGCTTCTGCCCGTTGGTGTTCAGTTTCTGCCCGTTGGTGTTCACTTTCTGCCCGTTGATGTTCAGATTCAGCCCGCTGACGTTCAGATTCAGCCCGTTGATGTTCAGCTTCTTCGGGTAATAAAACTAAATTCCCCTCTGGGTCATAAAATCGTAACCACGGTGCTGTTTCTCTGCTTATTGTTCCTTGCCAAATTCCTAACCATAACCCTAAAGTTTCGCACCATAACCATCCTGACTCATTCGGAACCAACGGTTGATAACGTAAATTCGTATCCAACCGCCATCCCTGTAAAGAGTCCGGATTAAACGGGTCAAACACAAAATAATCGGGTGTTCTAAAGGTTCCTTCGTAAATATCCTTTTTTGTCCCAATATCAGTATTAGCTGTAGAAGCAGACATCAGTTCAATAATCACATCCGGGTAACGTCCCTCTTCATCCCACACTACCCAACCTTGGCGAGAACCTGTACCATCCACATTCAACACCACGAAAAAATCAGGTCCTCGGAAATCCCGATTCCGTGCCTGGGTGCGACTGTAATAAATGAACATATTACCACCCACAAAGTAATCCTCGCGGTGTGCCAAGGCTTGATGGACTAACTGAATCAACAGATTCATGGCAATGCGATGGCGGTTACTTTCCAAGGGTTCTCCATCATCAAAAATTAAATCAGTGGGCGGCATTTGGGGTTCCCAGTCCACCACGGGAGTTGTTGGGGAACTCTGAGTCTGAGTCACCTCAGTTGACATAATACAACGCCTCAATCTGTAATATTCTGTCTTATTATTGTATAGCGTTTTTCATAAGATGTACTTATGTGTGGGCGCAAGCCTTGCGCCCCTACATTTTGATTGATATACCTTAAACACTTAAGGAGTAGAAACTTCCCTGGTTCCAGGAAAGTCTTTGTAGAAATGATCAAAGCTGATAGCGTGAGACAGAGGAAAATTGCATTTGGGTGATTATACATTGAAAACCCGTTCTCATTACTGGCAACTGTTGCCTTATCTGCGCCCTCAAAGATTCACCATTGGGCAAGCCTTAGCTTGTACTCTGGGATTTGTCGCCGTGTGGCCCCTCCTGGCTTGGCTAGCGGGGCGGATTGCGGCTTATGTGGGACAGGGAAATGTCGGCGCGATCGCACAAGTTGCCGGAATTGCTGCTTTAATTTTCTTGGGTCAGAAGCTGGCACAGTATGGGCAAGATACCCTAATGGCAAAAGCTGCCTTGTCTATTACTCTGGATTTGCGGAAAAATGTCTACGCCCACCTGCAAAGCCTGAGTCTTGATTACTTTGAAACGGCTAAAACCGGGGACTTATCCTATCGACTCACCGAGGATATTGACCGCATTGGCGAGGTGGTAAACAAGTTCTTTCACCAGTTTGTCCCCAGCGTCTTACAGTTGATTGCTGTATTCGCTTATGTGATTTACTTGAACTGGCAACTTACCCTGGGTATTGTACTCATTGCCCCGTTAATGGGTCTATTAATTGGCTGGTTTGGCGAACGGATGCGCCAGTTTTCTCGGCGTAGTCAAAATCGGGTGTCAGATTTATCGGCGTTGCTGATTGAAGTCTTGAGTGGGATTCGTTTAGTCCAAGCTTTTGCGGCTGAAGAGTACACATTAGAGCGATTTAGTCAAGAGGCAGAAAACAATCGTCAAGCCAAGTATGCGGCGGAACGGTTAAAGGCGATTCAGTTTCCTGTGGTGGGGTTTCTGGAGGCGATGTGCCTGTTATTAGTCTTTTTATTAGGGGGATGGCAAATTGCCCAAGGTAACTTAACTGGGAGTGAATTTGTCAGCTATGGTGCGGCGGTTGCCATGCTTATTGATCCGATCGCGATCGTTACTAGCAACTATAACGAATTTAAGCAGGGTGAGGCATCGGTTGATCGCATCTTTGAACTGTTTGCTATTGTGCCAACGGTGATCGAAAAAGAGGGGGCGATGACTCTCCCCCCGGTTACGGGTAAAGTCGAATATCGCCAGATTAGCTTTGCCTACACTCAAGCCCAAGAGAACTTAGAAAGGGCGGGGTTTGAAGAAACGTTATCATCAATCGCCAAGGATCAAGACGCGCCATGGCAAGACGCGCCCTGGGTGCTAAAAGACTTAAGTTTTCTTGCCCAGCCAGGAGAAGCGATCGCGCTAGTTGGGGCATCGGGTGCTGGCAAAACCACTTTAGTTAATTTACTCCCCCGTTTCTACGATCCGCAAGCCGGAGAAATTCTGATTGATGGGATCAATATCCGAGACGTTACCCTAAAAAGCCTGCGGCGGCAAATTGGCATTGTTCCCCAAGAAACTACCCTATTTTCTGGCACAATTGCCCAGAATATTGCCTTTGGTCAAAAAGACTTTGACTTAGACGCGGTTCAAGACGCCGCTAAAATAGCCAATGCTCACCAATTTATTATTCAATTCTCCCAAGGGTATCACACCTGGGTAGGAGAACGGGGAATCAACCTATCTGGAGGACAACGACAACGCCTTGCGATCGCGCGGGCGGTTCTGCTGAATCCCAGTATTCTTATCTTAGATGAAGCTACCTCTGCCTTGGATTCGGAATCAGAAGCCTTAGTCCAAGAAGCATTAGAACGAATTATGAAAGAGCGCACCGTATTTATCATCGCTCATCGCTTAACTACTGTGCGCCGTGCTGACCGTATTTTAGTGATGGAACAGGGACAGATTATCGAGTCAGGAACCCATGCAGAATTGTTAGAGCGAGAGGGACGTTATGCGCGATTCTATGCACAACAGTTTACTTAGCTATGAATAAGAGCGATTCACGATTGAATCCCTATCACTAAGCAAACTTGATCAACCTGTCCCTTGTCGTCTTCAATAATCAACAAATGGGTGGATGGATTTAGCCTGATGGTTCTCCTTTTTTCGGTAAGCCCCGACACCCGCCAAGAACTCAAGTTCTTGGCTAAAAGCTTAAGTCCATTAAAATGGACTACAATTCTTATCTAGTAAACTCGATTCTGACTTAAGCTTGGGTGTCTTGGGTTTCTTCACGGTATGTGGCGCAACGAAGGGAGGTAAGTTTTGAGTGAGAGATTGGGAGATTTGTAGATTGTGTAGGGGCGGGTTTCACTACTATCTTTTCGGTTTCACCAGGATGTGACTAAACCCGCCCAGACGCGCCATGGCGCGTCTCTACAATAGTTTCGAGACTTCCCGTGAAAAGTTAGAAATACATGGAGGCGTTAATTCTCTATGCAAAGGATGAAAAGATGATTCAATTCTTGGGGAAATTATTTACTTCTCTGTGTCAATCTGTGTCCCTCACTATTCAGGCTTCTGTCTGCGTCATCCCTTCTGAACTCAGACTAGCCGCACTGATAATAAAGCCCATGTTACTAAATCAATAGATATTTAGACTGATGGATCAATTAATTGTTGCAAAACGCGGGAATCGTGCGACTTGATTGCCTTGATCCATGACTGAATTGAACGTCCAGTATGTATTGAGTTTAAAATATTAGCTTTAAAAGTTTCCAAACTCGGTAAACTAATTCTATCCACCTTAGCAAAATTGGTATCAAGACGGTAGGGAAAACTGCCAGTCAGTTGACGGATACGTTTTTGATAATCTGGATCAGGACGATATTGCTGTCCCTGATGTCCCCAGTCTTGAACTAAGAGCATCGCTTGATTGAATTGCTCCACTGTTCCTTGAAATTTATAGCCATGGCAGTTTGTTTGTTGAAGATTGCGAGTACGTAAACGGGTATCTTCTGGTTCCATGACTACATAGGAGGGGGGATTATGATAATGATTGTCACGGGTTTTAGCAATCTCAATAGCATCTCCTACCCAAATGTCAACAATTTTTGGTTGACCAGCGAGAATATATTCCAGCATCCAGCAGACTATCACGACTTTTACTTGATTGGCTGAAAAGTGAGTTTGGCTATCCCGAAATCGAGCTGTTATTTCAGTAGATAATGGGAACCAAGTCTTAATCTCAATACCAGGTTGTATATCGGGTATACCATTGAGAATTAGATCAGGAAAACCAGGATCTTGTCGTATCCACTGATAATTCTCTTCCCAGGTTCCTGCCTCATTCAAGTGTCGGGTGATAGCATATTCTAAGAGATTGCCAATGATCGGTGATAGTTTACTAACGATTTTGGATAGCTCTATAGCTCCCTGAATATCCCTAGGTCTTGAGACGGTAAGAACATCTATGGTATGCCCTCTCAAGCTGAGTAAATTAGCTGTAGCAATTTCCAGAGCTTCCTGATAACGCATTACCGCTCTATTTCCTGTAACCTGATTTCAAGATTTTGAATAAAGTCACTCAAAGAAATTCCAATGGCTTGACAAAATGCACGGAGTTCCACAATATCTATACGTCTTTCACCCCGTTCACATTTACTTACAAATGACTGAGTTTGCTGGAGGCATTGGGCAATTTCGACTTGTGTCAATCCCGCGGCTTTCCTAGCTGAGCGGAGGTGACTCAGGAATAAGGCATATTCTTTTGTACAAATCGACTTTTCCATCTAAGTTGACCTCCCCATTTGATGATATAGTCGATTTTAGAATAGTCCAAAATCGACTATTAACAGGGGTGTTATGGTGAAACTTGAGCAAAGGACAACGAATTGTGACTGATATAGGGTATGGTACAGACAACTCAGGACAGCTTAATCATCGGTGCAATAAGCCATCAGAACTCACTTCCCCAACCTCTACCACCGTTATCGATTCGGTACGACTTGAAAAGGCTGATGTGTTAACCCTTTATTGGGCTTGGCAAGCACCAACAGTTATCATCTCAGATGGTGCTTATGGATTAGGACTTTTCCCTGGTGATCCACCAACACCAACGGATTTAGCCGATTGGTATGCACCTCACATTAAAGCTTGGTCACGCTATTCTTTACCAGAGACAACATTGTGGTTTTGGTGTAGTGAAATTGGCTGGGCTACTGTTCATCCCATTTTGGTCAAGGAGGGTTGGCAATACCGTTCGGTGAATGTTTGGGATAAAGGTGTTGCCCATATTGCAGGTAATGTGAATAGTAAAACAATAAGGCGCTTTCCTATTGTGACTGAAGTTTGCGTGCATTATGTTCGAGAGGTGCAACTTCAGACGGGTGATGGTTATCAATTACCGATGCAGCAGTGGCTACGTCATGAGTGGCTTAGGACTGGACTTCCTTTGAGTAAAACGAACGAAGCGTGTGGAGTAAAAAATGCGGCGACTCGTAAATATTTTACCAAGGATCATTTGTGGTATTTTCCTCCACCTGATATGATGGAACGGATTGTCACTTATGCTAATCGCTATGGTAAACCGACCCCAATTCCTTACTTTTCAATTGAGGGTCAATCACCAGTAACAGCGAAACAATGGTCAAAAATGCGAGCTAAATGGCATCATATTCACGGGATTACTAATGTTTGGTCAGAACCGGCAGTTCGAGGTAAGGAACGCCTGAAAAATCGGCAGTCAAAATGTCTTCATGGAAACCAGAAACCTTTACGTCTAGTTGAACTAATTATTCTGGCGACTAGCGATTCTGGCGATGTTGTGTGGGAACCGTTTGGCGGAATGTGTTCAGCTGCTGTAGTGTCGTTACGAAAGGATCGGCGGTGCTACAGTGCAGAAATTAATCCTGATTACTATCAACTGGCGAAAGCACGGCTGGAGAAAGAGTACGAGCAAATTAATTCCTTTCTGTTTCCGGAATTTCTCTAAGACGGGTAAGCGATAGTTTCTCTTACTGATCACATCACTCCAGCAGCAAATTAAATAACTCTCCCACCGTCAGATTGAAGTCTTTCGCAAATTCTGGAACTGGCAATCGTGCTTGTGATTCATCAAAAACATCCGTTGGTCGATCCGGTAGATAAACAAATACTGATTGCTCATCTGGATCAATGAGCCATCCCATCTTGCTATCGTACTTCAAACAGTGCAGAATATTCTTGGTAACTTTTGTCTGGCTTTGGTCAGGTGAGAGAATTTCAATCGTCCAATCAGGTGCGATCGCAAAAACATTCGCTACCCTACCATTCTCCTGTCGGGGAATCCTCTCCCAAGTAAACACAGCAATATCCGGCACAATTGAACGTCCGCCAAATGTACACCGAAGTTCAGAAAACACCCGGGCAATCCGCTTTGATCTGAGGGCGGCGTTAATGGCGGGGGCTAACTCAGTTTGAATGGCGCTATGTTCTCCTTGAGGCATCGGCTTTTGGATAATTTTCCCGTCAAGATACTCACTCGCAGGTTCTGTTTCTGGCTGTTCGAGAAACTCCTCCAATGTCAGGATTTTAGTAGGTGTTTGTACCATTGAGTTACCTTTACACGCAGACTGCTATTGTATCAAGCCCATTACCTTATGCTAAATTCAGAACAGACCAAGTCACCGCCCCCACAATCCCATCCCCTGTCATCCCCTTTGACCGCTGAAACGCAATAACAGCGCTTTTTGTCTTAGCACCATAGATCCCATCCGCAGGACCTGGATCAAAGCCTTTTTGCAGCAAAATCTCTTGGGCTTTCTTCACTTGTGGACCCACGGAACCTTCCTGGAGCGGTAAAAAAGGGTCTGTCGGTTGATTGCGCCATTTTTGGGAAAACTCCACCAATGTCGCCTGCGACACTTGTCCTTGTAACCACTGAATCGCTTGAATTTGGTGGGGGAGTTCCCGGTAATACTTATAGGTATCGAGGAGTTGAACCTGGGTGAAAGGGGTTTGTGAACCCAAAGGTGTACTTCCCCCTGTTGTTGTCTCCGGCGCTGTCGGAATCCCCGTGTCGGTGGGAGGTGGCGGTGTAGGTTGAGAAACCCGTTCTAATACCTTCCACGTCGCAGGTCCGACCAAACCATCGGCATCTAACCCATGAAACTTTTGGAACAAAACTACGGCATCTTCAGTACCTGCGCCAAAAATACCATCAATTGGACCCACCTTAAACCCTTGGGCGCTGAGAATTTGCTGGAGTTCCTTGACTCTCGGTCCTGTGTCCCCTTCCCGCAAAATCGCTGGGAAAGAGGTTCCCAGTCGCTGACGTACTTCCTGGCGCAAGCGAGGTAATTGACTATATAACCAATCCCCAGGACATTGAGTGGGAGAAAAGTCGCGATGTCCGAGAATATTATCTGGGCTAATCTTAGTGGTTGAGCAAATCGAGGCGCACAAGTCAACCAAACTACCCCACTGTTTGGCATTCATTTGATAGGTGGTAAATGTTCCTTCATTTTCAATACCCGGTGACTCATTCCCTTTATTACTACCCGCATGGGATGAACGGATACTGCGTCCCCTTTTAACCGCATTCAGACTTCCATGTCTGCCTTCTAGCAAATACCCACTTGTCGTGTTCAAAAAATTGTGACCGGAATCAATCCAGCCAAAGCCATCCATATGGGCGGTTTGAATGCTGCGAGCCAAGGTTTTGGCGCCCGTCAATGTTCCTCTGGATAGATCATTGGGAGGATTAGGAGTCGCCGTATGGTGAATGATAATATATTGCGGTCTAGTTTCCCCTGCCCATTGTCTTGGGGGTTTGGCGCTCCATTCGTTCGTTGAAATAACACTAGCTGTAAATGCCATACCGATTGCCTCCCTCCATTAGTACATCTCAATCAGCCGTAAGCTTACTCAAACCAATAGGATTTGTTCTGATTCTACTGACCGAATCCCTGCTAAGTATAATGCTTTATCTTTTGTTGATATTTGCTATTCTACGTTCGGATTGACTCGTCTGGAACTCGAAATGACACCAACACGGCAAACTGTATCCTTATCTGGAATCCAATTGTCTTATCTAGAGTGGAATCAAGGTTCAGAACCCTTGTTAGTGCTCCATGGTTTAGCGGATCACGCTTTAGTGTGGTCAAATTTAGGAGAGTATTTGGCTCAGAGTTATCATATCATCGCTCCCGATATGCGGGGTCATGGGGAAAGTAGCAAGCCTGAAGATGATTATACCTTTGCCAGTGCGATCGCGGACTTGGAAGCCCTCCTGGATCACTTGGGATGGTCATCAGCCCATATAATTGGACATTCCTGGACGGGTAAATTAGCCCCGATTTGGGCAAAACAGCATCCCGAACGGTTCCGCAGCATGATTTTAGTTGATCCAATCTTTATCTGGAAAATGCCTAGTCTGCTCAAGGTTACATTCCCTTTGTTATACCGGGTTTTGCCCTTTCTCAAAGGGATGGGTCCATTTGAGAGTTATGAAGACGCTGAACAGAAAGTGCGTCAGTTAAGTCAATATCAAGATTGGACTCCTTTACAGCAGCAAGTTTTTCAAGGCAGTATTGAACAAAAACCAGATGGCTCTTGGGGGAGTAAATTTACCGTTGCTGCCCGTGATGGTACGTTTGAAGATGTGATGCTCGTCGCCGGATTAACAAGTCCGATTCATATCCCCACCCTGTTTGTGCAACCCGAAAAAGGGGTGAATCGCCAAGAATGGCAACTGAAACCCTATAAAACTTATTTGAAAAATTTACAAGTTTGTCAGGTTCCCGGCAATCATTGGCCCTTTTTGGTCGCGCCAGAGGAATTTAATCAAACAGTAGAAGCGTTTTTAGAGCAACATAGAGAAGCTACCGCTTAACCAGGATGTTCTTCATCTTCAAAAACTGGGCGGAAAAAGGAGTTAGTTGCCAACAACGAAGCCGTCCAAGACGCTGCCAAAATCGCCAATGCCCACCAATTCATTATCCAATTCTCCCAAGGGTATCACACCTGGGTCGGGGAACGGGGGATTAACCTATCTAGGGGACAACGACAACGGATTGCGATCGCGCGGGCAGTTCTCCTCAATCCCCGTATTCTTATCTTAGATGAAGCCACCTCTGCCTTGGATTCAGAATCAGAAGCCTTAGTCCAAGAAGCATTATCGCCTCAAGTTTCTGTATTTTAGAAAACATTTTTTATCTTGACAAAAAACTTAATATAATTTTCCTTGCAATATTTATATTTCTGGGTAATATTATACCTAAATCTGACAAGCTCAACCAATCGAAGCAATAAAAATGAAAAGAAAACAGCTAGCCTCCTAATCATTAGGATAACTTATTTGAATCAAGGAGGGGAATAAAATGCCTATACTTAATTCGCAAAACTTAAAGAATATAGAAGTCTCTATAGTTGTTCCTGTTCATAATGAGGAAGTCAACATTGACTATTTGTTTGAGCGTTTAGAGTCTGTACTACACAGCCTGAAATTAAACTATGAGATTATTTGTGTTGATGACGGCAGTAAAGATAATACACTGGCGTGTTTGATCAAACATCATTATCAAAATTCCGCCATTAAGGTTGTTAGCCTATCGCGCAATTTTGGTAAAGAGATAGCTTTAACCGCAGGAATTGATTACGCGAATGGTGCTGCTGTGGTTCCCATTGACGCTGATCTACAAGATCCACCGGAGTTAATCCGAGAACTCGTTGCCAAGTGGCGTGAAGGTTATGATGTGGTTTATGCAACACGGCGATCGCGCCAAGGGGAAAGCTGGTTAAAGCGCTTTACTGCTAATTCTTTTTACCGAGTCATTTGTCGCATGAGTCGGGTACCAATTCCCCGTAATACTGGAGACTTTCGGTTATTGGATCGACGGGTTGTCGAGGTAATCAAGCAAATGCCAGAACGCACTCGTTTCATGAAAGGGCTTTTTGCCTGGGTTGGTTTTAAGCAAATATCCATCTTCTATGATCGAGCGCCACGTTACAAGGGAAAGACTAAATGGAATTATTGGCGACTTTGGAATTTTGCAGTCGATGGGATTACATCTTTTAGCTTAGTTCCCTTAAAAATTTGGAGCTATATGGGAGTCGTTTTATCGTTGTTGGCATTTTTCTATGCTGCTTTTCTCATCATTCGTACATTAATCTTGGGAATCGTCGTTCCCGGTTATGCTTCACTCATGGTAGTTACTCTTTTTCTGGGAGGTATACAACTCATTACGCTAGGTATCATCGGTGAGTATCTCGGTCGTGTCTATGAGGAAGTCAAACAACGCCCACTTTACTTAGTGCGTAACCGCTATGGTTTCAACCTAAATCATCAAGGTATTGAAAAAGGTGAATTTGTTAATCAAGAGGCATAAAGTAAATAAATATCATGAATAGCTTACATTCAATCCTGGAGTAACCGACGATGGAGCCTAAAATATACAAAAAAATGGCAGCTCTCGAAGATTCGCACTGGTGGTTTGTGGCAAGGCGGAGAATTATTGACACGTTAATTACAAACCTTGTTCTACCAGACAAGGCAGCGATTTTTGAAGCTGGCTGTGGTACTGGTGGTAATTTGGTAATTTATAGAACTCAATCCTATGATTTTCATTTTTTTTGCTGCCACTAAATATTTTTTTAAAAATGCTTATATCAAAACCGCTATTGTGATTATTGGCTTGGCAATAATAGGCTTATCAATAGTTAGTCACTATGGAGTTTCTTCAGATGAGAATATAGAAATACAAATGGTTCAATGGAATTTAAATCTAATTACTAAAGGTGAACCAATTCCAAGTAATCTAAAACATTATGGTACTTTATTTAATGTCACATCAGAAGCAGTTTTTCAATTAAAAGAGTTTGGGGATGATAGAGTCATTAATAATTCTATTTCATCGTCAAAAAATCAAAAATCGATTAACAATTCAGATGATTTTTATGAAAGGATTAAAGTAAAGCACATTTGTACATTTTTGGTGTCTCTTATTACTTATGCTTCTGTAGCTGGGATTGTGGGGATATTGGCGGGTAGACAATATGCCTGGTTTGGTGCAGTTGTTCTAGCGCTTTTTCCAAGGTTTTGGGGACATAGCTTCTTTAATCCTAAAGATATCCCCTTTGCGGCAATGTTTACACTAGCTAATTTTCTAGGTGCTTGCTTAGTAGATTACTATCTTAAAGCAGATCAAGACAATATTAAATTAGGGATTAATCGTGTAACTCTTTATTCCCTTCTTTACGGAATTTTAGTCGGTTTGGTCACTGGAACCAGAATCGGCGGATTCTTTTTATTATTTTTTGTCGGAATTGCTCATCTGCTAACAAGTTTAGTCAAGAAAAAAAATTATCGCAAGCTTTACCGATTCTGGAGTCTATATGGGTTAATGGTTATCAGTTGGATTACAACTACAACTATTATTCATCCAGCATCTTGGTCTAATCCAATCGGATGGTTCATTGAAACCTTGAGATATCTTTCTAAGCATGGATGGAGTGGTACAGTTCTATTTGAAGGTCAATTTATATCCGCTCATCAACTACCGTGGTATTATTTACCCAAATGGTTTTTAATGACTATACCAGGAATTTTTATAATTATGTTTTTCCTGGGTTTATTGTTACTAATTAGCCAGGCAAAAAAACTAAACGACACGCAAACAGCTTGTGTTGTTTTAGTTCTGTTGCAAATTTTCACCTTGCCAACTATCGCCATTCTCAGGCAATCTACTATTTACGATGGAGTGCGTCAGTTTTTATTTATTATCCCAGGAATTGCCGCCATTGCAGCGACTGCATTACTTTGGATTTACCAAAAGCTGCATAGAAAAAATTATAAAATATTTTTCGCAGTTCTAATTATAACCTTGTTCAGTCCTATTGTCTTTGACATGGTTAACTTACATCCTTACGAATATGTCTATTTTAACCGGATATCTGGAGGACTAGTCCAAGCAGATAATCGATATGAAACCGATTATTGGGGATTAAGTATGCGCGATGGAATGGAGTGGATCAATAATAATAGTATTGCTGACGAAATAGTCGTATCGAGTAGTCAGTTACACTCATCCAAAACCTTTGCCAAACATAATATTAATGTTATTTCCCACGGCAAATTTAAGAAACTAGGGGCTACCCAACCTTTTTACTATATAGCTAGACCTCGATGGGATTTCCAAGAAAGATTTCCAGAGTGTCCCGTGGTTTATTCAGTCAAGAGACAAGGTGTTCCATTGACAATTGTAAAAAAATGTGGATGATACGGATAAGAACCATTACCCAGTTTGTAGGTAATGACACCAACACGGCAAACTGTATCCTTATCTGGAATCCTTATACCTTTGCCAGTGCGATCGCGGACTTGGAAGCCCTCCTGGATCACTTGGGATGGTCATCATGGCAACTGAAACCCTATAAAACCTACTTAAAAAATTTACAATTACTACCAACCGTAAATTTTTTAGTTCCAGCCCAAATATTAATTTGAGGTTCAACTTTCACTATGCTACCTCTTGCACCCATCTTATAAGACGTTTGATGTCTCACTAAACCTTCGTCCCACTTTGATATACTCTTCTAATGAGGGAGCATTAATATAGCTTTGTACCAAGGAAAAGCCTTTACCCTGATCTGTCTGAATATCAAAGTAGTCCAGATAGCGAGGGATGGCTGGGTGGGAAAGGTTCTGTAAAGTTTTGGCTTCGCGCTCAAAAAGTTTGAATGTTTCCCATGTCAAATCACCGCTAAAGGTTAGCAGTTTCACGACAACGAAGTTTTGGGTGTACTGATCCAAGGCTAGTAGTGTACACTGACCTGCTCGTTTTCTCAGCGGGCGTTTGATTTGATAACGCTCTTTTAAAATTTGATTGGTCATAAATTATACCCCATTCTGGTAGGAATACTCTTATTTTGTATTTTAATCAAATTATAGCCATTCAAACGATTACTCCCTTGAAAAGTGCGAAAAACACTGATTGTGAGCAGTTTTGGCTGCCGTATGTCAGATATAGTTTCAATAGAGTTACAAACTGTCCCCATGACAAAACCTGCTCATTTGATTATTGAATCCCTGTATCAGGCAATCAACCGTAGGGATATTTCAGCCGCTATAGATTGTATCGATGACGAGTGCGTCTATGAAGATCTCAACTTTCCCCAACCCTTTCGCGGGAAAGCCGCCGTTCAGCAGCTTTTTGAAGAATCTTTTCGAGGTGTACCCGATGACTTACTCTTTATTATTGATGATATTACAACCGCAGCTCCATCTTCCACGGGTGTCCTTTGGCATGTTGAACTTGATAGTATTCCCTTTCCCAATGGACGAGGGGTCAGCTTTTATCGCCTGTCTGAAACCACGGGTAAGTTAGTTTTTGCCCGTGATGTGGTTGAACCGCCAATTAAACCCGGTAAAGTTGCATTCTGGATTATTCGATTAGTTACTCCTTTGGTACGACGACTGCTTAAACATCAGCCAGAAACTCGTTCTATTGCTAAATCAGAACAGCCTCAGCCTGGGGTTGCGATCGCGTTGGCACTGTTGGCGATAGTCTATACTTATGTCCTCTTACTCTCTCCATCCAATCAACTTCTTCCCGGAGAACCAATTTGGGCGATTCAACCAGAAACCCTACAGGAAATTCTAGATGAGTCCCTAAATTTTTTCTTAATCTTACCGATTCTCAATGCGGTGGGCATTAATGTCATGAAGTCACCGACAGTTCACCCTACCCTGGAAGCACTCTTCAACTTTGCCGAAGCCTGGATATTTATGTTTCTCCCCTTACTGTTACTTGACAAAAGGGGACGCCATTTACCTAAGGTTTTAATGTGGAGTGGGGCGATGTTCCTAACCAATGTTATTCTTACTCCTTATATGGCGCTACGTTATACCGTTCCCCCTCCTCAAGAAAAGGATGAACCTAAAAAAGGCTGGTTAGCTCGTCTTTTCGGATGGATAGGGCTGATTTTTGGTACTCTAGCGATTGTATGGGGTTTTGTGGGAAGACCGGAGTTTGGAGATTTAGCACAGAGGGCGCACTATTTTAGGCAACTGCTGATGAGTAACCGAGTGACTATAGCATTTTGTGTTGATTTGGTGCTATTTTCCATTTTTCAGGGTGTATTATTAACCGCTGTCATTCCCTCGGACAAAAAAGAGCGCTGGTTGCGATATGTCCCGTTTTGGGGATTGGCGGTTTGGCTGATTATCTGATTAGTCATTCGTCTTATGTCCAAGGTTTTTTGCCGCTCATTTAAGTGGCTGGGAGCGAAAAGCGTGTCAAAATAGATAGATGTAAATAAATATGAATTCAAACCGATGGGAGAACAACTGAGTCAAGCGCTAGAACCTCTCGCTGCGTGGTTTCGCAGCATAGGCGTTCCTGAGCCGATTGTTCACTGGGGACATCCTGTCATGATGGGAATCGTGATAATTGTTCTCGGCAGTTTTGTCGCGTATATGGGATGGCTTAGTCGCCTAACAAAGGATGGGGAAGTGGCGGCGAAAAGTCGTGCATCTCACCGTCAGCTTGCACCGTTGATGTACCTGTTTATTGTGCTGGGTTATACCGGAGGAGTTCTTTCCTTGGTTATGCAGCATAAACCTATTTTTGAAAGTCCACATTTTTGGACAGGTTCTTTTGCCGTAACTTTGTTAGGAATTAACGCGCTAATCGCTTTAACGGGTTTTGGAGGTGACAAGAAGGAATTTTTTCGTACTGCTCATGCTTATTTGGGTAGTACAATCATGATCCTGCTCGTTGTTCACATTGTCCTCGGTCTAAAGCTAGGTCTTTCAATTTAAGCCGAACAGGAATGTAGGGGCGGGTTTTACTCATAACGTTTTGGACACAACCGATAAGTTGACTAAACCCGCCCTTCTAAGCTGAAGTTCCCCCCATTCAGATGTACTACACCCAGCGTCAAGCCTTACACCGTAGGGGTTTGAGCGCTAAAACCCTCAAATATCGTACCCATGTAGCACTTGCAAAAATAGCGCGATCGCGCTATTTTTGCAATATGACAA
>NZ_JAVKEW010000116.1:0-4960 GCF_040226375.1 Coleofasciculus sp. G2-EDA-02
ATATCTGAATTTAGTGCCAAAACCCGCCCCTACAATTGTGCCTAAACCCGCCCCTACAATTGTGCCTAAACCCGCCCCTACAATTGTGCCTAAACCCGCCCCTACAATTGTGCCTAAACCCGCCCCTACAATTGTGCCTAAACCCGCCCCTACAACTGACGTATTGGTGGCTGATGGAGGACAGGGGCTTGGGCGGGAGGTAACAAGGGTGGGACAGGTTCTGGGGATTCCTCTGGTTCTTGGGCGGTAACTTGTTTAACCTCACTGACAAAGAAAACAAGCTGATAGGGGCGTTTCATTTCTTTGGAGATAAACTCCTGAACTAATCGCACCTGCTTAGGCGTGATTTCTTGATCCGTCTCAACCGTGAGATACACAATAGGCGGTGTGGCTGTCCAGTTCACTTTGGTTCTCACCAGTTGTACCTCTGGCTGACCGATGGTAATCGTTCGCCGTACCAGGGTATTATTAATTGTGGCTTGCAGTCGAGCTTGTCTGGCTAATTCCCAAAAACTGATACCCAACGGCAAGAAGAGGAGGGCGGTGAAGCCAAAAGTCCAGCCTAAGGCGTGATTGACTTTGGTGTAACCGGCTGCGATAAACACCAGCATACAGGCTAAGGTAATACCGAGAAGATTGGTTATATACAGTAAAAATGCACCTAAGCTAAACGACCAAATTCCCTGAGACAGCGACAAACCGACCACACATAAGGGTGGCATTAGGGCAACCGCGATCGCAACCCCCGCTAAGGCATCGCTGATACGGGCGCGAATCTTGGCAAAACTACTGATCCCGCCTGCTACCACCGCGATCCCCAAGTCTACTAAATTCGGCTGTGTGCGAGAAAGCACTTCTGAACCATATTCAGGAATCCCAGCAATCCGTCCCGTTAGCCACGAGAGAACTAATGCTAAGATCGTCGCACCTGCGATCGCGCCTAAGGCTTTGCGAAATAACTTTAAGTCTCCTTCCAAAGCCCCAAACGCTAATCCCCGTAAGGGCAGCATCAACGGGGCAATGATCATCGCGCCAATGATTACGGCGGTACTATTGCTAATCAGACCAAACGTGGCAATCAGACAAGAACTAATCGTCAGTACAACATAGTTAATCGTCCAATTCGCATCAATTGACAACTCTTGATGAAGTTCTTTAAATACATCTTCAGTGACGGCTTCCGGTAAAAGCCGATTGAGCATGAGTATATATCGTCGCATCAATTCAATGAAATAGGTGGTTGATGGATTCGGTTCGCACGGAGAGACTTCCCTCAAACTACCTCCTAAGATGGAGGATAACTCGAAAGTCGTGATTGTTAATATTTGCTTGTGACTGGCTCGAATGCTATAACTTTTTTTGAACAAGAATTCATATTCGCCTCAAACAAAGTCATATTGCCCATTTTGCTACCTTTTGCCCCCAATTAGCTCCTGTTAATTTTTTTTTTAGTCTATATACTTGGATGTTAAGAAAAGTAACAGGCAAACAATCAGGATGAAAAAAATGCGAATTTCAGCTTTGACAATTGCCGGCTCAATTGCGTTATCCGGCTGGGTTATCTCTCCAGTTCAGGCTCAGCTCCCGATACCGGGTTTACCCGATGTCAACATACCTACTCCTAATTCCCTCAAGCAGCCATCAGAGGATGCTGTCGTTTCCAAATGTATACGACTCGACGGTCGCTGTTTATTCGAGATTGCCGCACCAACATCGCAGTTACCCCAACGTATTCAAGAAATTGAACAGCGATTACAGGATATCAGCCGTACTTACTTCAAAAACGAGAACGCTGAATTAGAGATTCGCCAAGAACTAGACCAACAAAGCAATTTACCCGAAATTTACATCTCTCTGTTAGATGAGCAAGGTGATCTGTTAAAAGAGGTACGCTTGATGAGCGTTACCAATCAAGATGCTCAACTCACCGAAGTGCCGATAGAGACTAGAGCAGACGAAATTATCGAACAGCTCGAGCAACAACTTCCCCAGGCAAAACAGGAACGACAACCCGACGTTTTGACGAATCGAGTGGTAATTGCCGTGGGTACTGGCGTAGCCATGATTGTTGCCAGCTTGCTCATTTCTCGTTGGGAGAGCCGCTTAAAACGCTCCAAACAACTGTTAGAGCCTTCCCAATCGAACACCGCGCCAATATCCACTCAACTTCACCAAAATCAACAGCGAAATGTCAAAGAAGTTTTACATCGCCTGCTGCAACTAACTCAAGGGGTTATCTGGGTGGGGGGAAGTCTATTCATTTTAAGTCTATTTCCTTACACACGACCCCTACAGGTTTTAATCCTTGCCAGTTTTCGGATTCCCGTGCGCGTGGGTATTGTCGGCTTGGGAAGTTACGTGATCATCCGTTTATCTTATGCCTTAACTGATCGCTTCTCCTCTGCCATTGCTAGGAATCATTTACTCACGCCAGAAAGCGCTCAGCGAGCGCAGTTGCGCGTGTCAACGGTTTCTGGGGTAACCAAAAATATTATCACCTTGAGTTTTAGTGCGATCGGACTTTTAGTGGCGCTAGCGGCAATTGGTATTGACATTGGTCCGCTGTTAGCTGGTGCTGGGATCGTTGGTTTAGGCTTGTCTTTGGCATCGCAAAACTTGATTAAAGATGCCATCAATGGCTTCTTCATTCTCCTAGAAGATCAGTATGCCGTTGGTGACGTGATTGGCGTGGGAGACGTTGGCGGGTTTGTGGAAAAAATCAACCTCCGGATTACTCAGTTGCGGGATGCTGAGGGGCGATTAATTACGATTCCCAACGGTGAAGTTAGAATTGTGGCGAATCTTTCGAGTAATTGGTCACGGGCAGATTTAAATATTCCCGTTACCTATCAAGCCGATGTTGATAAAGCATTGGAGTTGGTTAGGCATGTGGCTCATGAGATGGTTATGAACCAAATGTGGCGGGAGCGTATCCTGGATCAACCCGATATTTTAGGGGTGGATGACTTTGGCGATCGCGGTTTTATTATTCGTGTTTGGATTAAAACCCAGCCTCTAAAACAATGGGAAGTGGCGCGAGAGTTTCGCCGTCGTCTAAAAGCGGCATTTGATGAAGCTGGAATCCGGCTTTCATTGCCTCAGCAAGCGCTCTGGTTTAATAACACCTTACCGATGCAATCTTTGTCGAATGGTCACTCGAATGGTAATAGTCATCATGACAGTCAGCCAAAGTATGCTGAGATTGACTAGAACATCAATTCCCTAACCCCAGTTAGCTGTCAAAATAAATCATAAGAGACGTAGCCATGCTACGTCTTTTATTTTTTCTATAAATACCAAATTCGTTTTAAAACAAGGAACAATCAAGTTTAATCTTTTCCTTGTACCCCCATAAGGGCGGGTTTAGTAAAGTTATCGGTTTTGGGAGAAACGTTATCAGTAAAACCCGCCCCTACAACCCCACTCCCCACAACTCCTTGTCAATTTGGTACAAATGTACTATAATGGAGTTATCAAAGATTCTACTCGGTTAACGCCTAACGCCCGATAGCATTCAAGATTTTTGCCATGATTAAGCATTACATTCTCAGTATCAACCCCAACGCCGAGTACGAGTGGGAACAACGTATCCTACGCCACCCGATCACCGCAGAACGCCCGGATTTTGCCAGTTTAATCGCCCAAGCGGTGGGGGACGAACCTGGATCGTATTTGGTGGAGGTGAATATTGAAGTCAACCTTTTAGAGAAAGCCCCCAATCCTCAGCCTCAGAGGAATTCCATGGATGGAGACACCAAGACAGTCAATTCCCAACCTTCGGAATGGGTGGCGTAGTCGGTTAACTGTCTAGCTTGGATAACCGGATCAGAGATTGTCCGGATTGATACTCTAGTATGGAAAGATTTAAGATGAACATGAGTCAGTACCCAGCCGCGATCGCACAAGCCGCTCAAACCGTTAATGATTTGGACTCGCAACTTCAGGCGGTGCAACTTAATATTCATCGCCTAGAAGCCAGTATTGATAAGCAAATTGCCTTTGATTCTGAGTTAAAAAATGAATCACAACGCAAGGCGCGTCGATTTGAGCTACTAGAGGTGAATTTGGAATATCAGCACGCCCTCAACACCTTAATGCGGTTAACCAATCAAAAGGCGAACGCTGTGGCTAACTTGGAATACTTGCGGAATCAGTTCAGTGTTGCCAAACTCGAAGCTCGACTGGCAATAGCTCGCCAGCTTAATGGTTCAGATATTGGTGATCTGTTGCTCGGCGTGTAATAGTACGCCAGCCTTGATCCCCCTCTTCCCTCATGACTTAGGCGCAGATACTGCATAGTAGGGGACTCTTGATGAAGGGTTCCTTACAGATGGTAGTTCAACGGTGCAATAGACGAAAATGGTTATGGTTGCCAAACCGTGTTCCAGGCTGGGTAAGTTGCCCAAAAGAAACTATGACTATTGTGACCTCTCAAGAAATTGCCCGATTCCGCTCTCAGCTTTCCCATAACCCCGAAGCGATGCAAGCGCTTGATGCGATTGAGGATTGCGAGGGGGATTTAGAAGACGCCGCGATCGCACTAGCGATTCGAGCCGGACAACAACCCCAAAGCGACAATGCTCGATGGTTAGAGGATTTAGCCAAAAAATGCCGTGCGGTTATTTGTAAGCCGGAATTTCGCCAAGATTTGCTCGATGGCTCTTATACTCAGGTGATTGAATACTTAGCACAGACTCCCCTACTTCCCGCGATTCTAGCAACACCTGTCCTGATGTCTGCTCTCAACCAAGGTGTACCTAGCTTTTGCGAACCGATTGATGCTCACTTTGAACAGGTTTACGGCGATCGCTCTCCTTAACGTAGTCGCGGAAGTCCTCACCCTCAACAGAGTAGGGTGAGGATGGACAGCGGGAAATCGGAGGAACGTAGATTTCCAAATTACCTAGCTAGATGCAATTTTTTAGTGTTATAATAACAGTAACCCACTTAGGTCTACCTT
>NZ_JAVKEW010000117.1:0-38908 GCF_040226375.1 Coleofasciculus sp. G2-EDA-02
TGGTGTACTCGAACAGATCACAGCTACCCCCTTGTAAGAGTGATTCAATTTGAGTTCCCTGCAAACGCTGATTCAGAAAGGCTTCGAGAAACCCTTGAACCGCCCCCATGGTGAAAGAAGCGACCCGAGTTGAGCCTTGAATTTCACCGAAGGAGTCAAAGGTTTCGCGAGTATAGACTTTGTAGACATCGCCGTCTTGGATGATCTTGTCAATGACGCACAAACGAGTTCCCTCTTTTCCCAAAGCTAGCTGGGCTTTTTCGGTAATTTCTTCCATGGAGACGGAGGCATCCTTGTCTACCAAATTTAATTGTTTTGCTAGCTCTTTACCCCGTTGGCGACCTGCAGAAAGCATCGCGATCGCAGCGGCTTTTTCACCCAGCGCATCCTCGATACCGCTAACGATTGCCTTCATTTCTCCAATGCTGCCAAAGTTTCCCAATTCGTGACGTGGATCTTTCGCTGAATCTGCCATATTAATTTCCTCATTTAATGAACAAAAATTGTTGGCATTAAGAGTTTAGCTGTTCAGGAAAAAATGGGTTTGAACAGCTAAATCCGGTGAGTGATGTTAGCCAATGGCTTCTCTTTTTGTTTTAGCATTACATTGTCAACTTGTCTAGATTATAAATATTTTTTAAATAATTAAATAGAGAAAATATGATCAAATCAAGTCTCGCTATAATGGGGAAAAAGAAAAATCAATTATTCTATTAAAAAAACTGTAAAATATATTATTTTCTTGATTGAAATTCTCTGATAATACAGTCAGAATAAATTAATTTTAGCGATAGTTTGTTTAATTGATCATCTCAACATGGGTAGGGTGGGCAATGCCCACCCTACATAGGGCTTGCTGCACAAGTGAAGAAACCCTTACCTATCAAGGTGATTACGACAGAACCATTTGTAATTGACCAACGGTGCGCTTGATTTCCAGCATCAAAAGTCCTTGCTTCGCCGCTTTCGTCGCCAGAACTAGAAAGACGGTATCTTCACCACAACTGGTTAAGATACTCAAACCCTTATCACCCTCAACATAAATACGGTCAATTACGCCGCGAACTAATTCTTTACCAATCCGTTCACCTAAAGAAAGCATCGCCGCTGACATCGCAGAAACTCGTTCGTCATCCATACCACTCGGTAAAGTCGTCGCCAGGGGTAAACCATCCGGGGTGACAATCGCTGCCCCTTCAACATCAGAGGTGGCTGAAGCAAAATCCTTGATGATCATTCCTAGTTTTTCAGCATTAATAGCCATTGTGATACTCCTTGTCCAATTTCAAACAGTTTGTGAACTTATAGATACTGGAAGTTAAGACTTCTTATGCTCCCCCCGAACCTGTTAATGATTGACTTGAGGAAGAACGGTGTACTCTAACAGATCAAAGTTGCCACCTCGTAAGACGGATTCAGTTTGAGTTCCCCGTAAGCGCTTACCCAGAAATGCTTCTAGAAATCCTTGAATTGCCCCCATGGTGAAAGTACATTGCCGGGATGAGCCTGGGGATTCACCAGCTGAACAAAGGGTTTCGTGGGTAAAAACTTTGTAGACATCGCCCTCTTGGCTAATCTTGTCAATGACGCACAAACGAGTTCCATCTTTGCCTAGGGCTTCCTGGGCTTGTTTGGTCAACTCTTCCAGGGATAGGGAGGAACCTTTGTCTACCAAATCCATGGCTTCTGCTAGCTTTTTACCCCGTTGGCGACCAGCAGAAATCATCGCGATCGCGGCAGCTTTTTCCCCCAGTGCTTCTTCGACACCGGTAACGATTGCCTTCAAGCAAACAATGCTGCCAAAGTCTCCGAGTTCTTGACGTAGTTCATTCTGTACAATTGCCATAGTATTTTCCTCATTTGCCGATAAAATTTGTTGGCATTAATGGTTTAGGTATTCAGTAAAATCTATGCTTTAATAGCCAACTGCTTGGATGGTATTAGGTAATTATCCCTATTTATATTTTAGCATTTAATTGCGAATATGTCTGTAATTTTCTATAGTTTATTTATGAAGTATATATAAAAAATATGACTTAAATTATTTATCATAAAAATAATATTAGCCAATTAGCTAAAACATTTTATCGACAAATTAATCACTGAGATGATCACAAAGAAATACGACAGAAATAAATTTATTTTCGTGATGGTTCGTTGAATTTCTAATCTCAACAGTCCCGGCTTAGCCGCCTGACTTGCTAAAACCAGAAGAACCGCCTCTTGTCCACAACGGGTTAAAATGCTCAAGCCTTGCTTACTCTCTACAGAAATGCGATCAATCTCTCCCCGAATCAGTTCCTTACCTATTCGCTCGGCTAAAGACAACATAGCGGCTGATATCGCTGATACCCGTTCATCATTCATACCAACTGACAAACTTGCAGCTAGGGGTAAACCATCGGGAGTAATTATTGCTGCACCTTCCACATCAGGGGTATTACTGACAAAAGTCTTCAGAATACCCCCTAACTTATAAGGATTAATCGCCATAGTTGCCGTTTTGCTGAAATTTCCTCAACGGGGAATAGGAGTCAATCTCCTTTGTAAAAATGTCATGTAGAGACGTTCGAGTGGAACGTCTTTACAAAAATCATGACTACTCTCTTGAGGCTAGGTTCGATTGAGAAAATGCACTAACTAGAGCAAGGTTATTTTTGAATAGCACCTAAGACTTTGTACTCCAAAATATCGTATGTTCCTCCCCGTAATACGGATTCAGTTTGAGTTCCCCGTAAACGTTCACCCAAAAATGCTTCCAGAAATCCTTGAATCGCCCCCATCGTAAACGTGCATTGTCGTGATGAGCCTTGGGGTTCACCTGCGGAACAAACAGTTTCGTGAGTATAGACTTTATAGACTTCGTCCTCCTGAAAAATTTTTTTGATCGCACACAAGCGAGTTCCATCTTTACCTAATGCGTCTTGGAGTTTTTTCGTCACATCAGCTAAAGAGATTTCTTTTCCCTTATCCACTAAATCAAGATTTTCCGCCAACTGTTTACCTCGTTGGCGACCAGCAGAAATTAGCGCAATTGCTGTAGCTTTATCACCTAAAGCTTCTTCAACACCAGTAATAATTGCTTTGAGGCAAACAATGCTGCTAAAGTCTCCAAGTTCTTGGCGTAGTTCATTCTTTGCAATTGCCATATTCATCTCCTTTATTGTACAACCTTTACCCATTTCAAGAACTAATCTATTTACTCCTTCTCAAGTTAAAAGATTAATCCAGATATTCTTTAATTAATTTTTATTTTTTGTGCAATACAACAATTTTATTTTTGCCCTTTGTTAAAAAATATTTAGGATATGTAAAAAAACTTCCTCTAAGATATTTGTTTAATTAAGACTCTTAATGCTTTTAAAACTGAGGGTTTCAGTTGAGGATTTACGTTCAGAATAGGCGGACGATGCTGAGCATTTACAATACCTAAACGTTTAACAATTTCTTCTACAGGTAAAGCTCCGCCACAATCTGTATGAGTCAAACCAATAAGCATCGGCACTTGAACGCGATCATTCATAAACGAGAGGATATCTTGAGCATAGGAAAAACTATTGGGCTGATTAGCGGTTACCAGTAAAATATAAGCATCAGCTCCTTTAATTAAAATATCCCACATAAAATCAAAACGGGTTTGACCGGGAGTCCCGTACATGTACAAAGTTTTATTAGCCTCTAACACAAGTCTGCCAAAATCGAAAGCGACGGTAGTTGTATCTTTAAATGAGGCTTCTGTATCAGAATCGCTTACCTTTCGTTCTATTTCGACAACATCAATTTCACTAGCTATTCGCACAAAAGTAGATTTTCCCGCCCCGACAGTTCCTGTTATCACTACACGTATATTTTCCATGATATTTATTGGCAGCAAAGCAGAGTTGCTTTTCTTGATTCGATTTAAACTACTTTTAGCCAGAAGGATGTGGAAGTAAAAACAGAAAATGCTGTTCAAACTATAGTTCTCTATGTCAGGATATTTATGGCTATTAGTTATACTTTACTAACGCCTTTAAAATATTCCTGACACTTAATTAACTAAATTACAGCAAGATAGCCTTCAAATCGCCAAGAGTCCGTTTAATTTCTAACATCAAGAGTCCTTGTTTAGCTTGCTTAGTGGCTAGAACTAGAAAGACAGCATCTTCCCCACAACTTGTCAAAATACTCAAGCCTTGGTCACCTTCGACATAAATGCGGTCAATCATACCACGAATCAGTTCTTTTCCAATCCGTTCACCTAAAGATAGCATCGCCGCAGACATTGCCGATACCCGTTCATCATCCATACCACCCGGCAAACTCGTCGCTAAAGGTAAACCATCTGGGGTGACAATAGCAGCACCTTCAACATCACCCGTTGCTGAGACAAAATTCTTAAGAATATGTCCTAATTTTTCAGAATTGATCGCCATTGATTGTTTGACTCCTGCTGAATTGAGAGACTATGAATGGAGTTAAATCGTGAAGTTTGAATTACATTGAACCTGCACCCGTAGCAATGAGGCGTTTGAATAGACCTTCTGTCCAACCTGTTTCTTTGAGAACGGCGGCTGATGTGACTTCAATGTAGGCTTGCTCAATAAACGCCAGATCGATCATGCAAATTCGACTGAGAGCATCTCGTAATTCTTCATCTTTGCCTGCCTCTTTTAGCTTTTGACCTACAGCATTAACCACAATTGCCATAGCTGGCACTACATGTTGCGGTCCAATGCCAATCTGCACATGCACTAGACCAATTCGCCAACGGCGATCTGCATAAGTATTCCCCCAATCATCCATACCTGTAAACATTTCGTAAAACCATTGCGTAAAGGTTTCACGCAAGCGATGTATCCGTCCTTCTGTAGCATTCAAAAGCTCGCTCATTTCCGGATCTCGTCCCAAATAAGCATAGAAATGATCTGCCATTTCTGGAGCGATGTCTTTACCCCAATCTGCGTTGGCTTTGAGAATTGCTTTCTGTTCATCGGTAAAGCTAATACGCCTTACCATTGTCTCCATAAATGCATGAGAATCTAAGGTCATCTTTGTTCTCTGTTAGAGTTGATTTTTAATCTTCTTTATTGATAACAATTTTTTTTAATGTTGTCCATATATTTATGTGTTATTTATGTAAAGAAATAATTTAAACCTCAAACAATTCGCACAAAAACTCAAATCCAAATTAAAGTAAAGCAATGGTATTTAAGTCAATTTAGATAATAAAGTTTAAGGACAATAGCTGAACTCAAAGGTATTCAAATATTAGAAATAAATGGTAAATAAGATAAACGCGATCGCGTCCCATTAAGCTAACGCCGAGCTGCGCTAACGCTAACACGGAACCAGACAAACCAAGTCTGCCTAGGCAGACTTATAGGGATGATATACTTAAGACAAATGTCGCGCTCCTTAAGCTAGCAAGGAAACTCAGTTGTTTAACTTTTCGCCGAATCCAGGATATCTGCCTTATCCGCACAACTCCGCTTAGCTTTCATACAGTTACTTTTTTCATGCATCAGCAGATAAGTCCGGAGTATTGGCTCAAATCAGTACTGTTGTTATCTCTATACTTTTGTTCAGATATAGGGTTTCACTTATGTATATTTTTATTATTTTTCATCATATTTTATTGGAGGCGAACCCCGACTCAAGGAGTCGGGGTGCGGATAGGAGACTAACTGAATTAACCCAAACTGACTTTAATCTGGCTAACCGCCCGACTAATATCTAAGTTAAGGGCGCCTTGTTTGGCATCTTTCCCAGCCAGAACGATGAACACAGCTTCTGGACCGCAGTCGGTCATAATGCTGTAGCCATCATCACCTTCGACTAAAATACGACTGGTTTGACCTCCCAAGAGTTCTTTGGAAATCCGTTCACCCAGAGACAGCATAGTGGCGGACATTGCTGAGATACGCTCTTCAGCCACTGATCCGGGCAAGCTAGACGCTAGGGGTAAACCATCCGGCGTGACAATCGCAGCACCGATGACATCAGTTGTCGTTGAGACAAAATTCTGAACCAGGTGACTCAGTTTCTGAGTATTGATTCCCATTTTTGTGTTTCTCCTTAACGTTAATAGAGGACAATGAAGTTAAGTGATGTAACTAGGACAAGCATGGCTGACTGGTTTGATGTTAAAATGACCTACTTCTGGGTTTTAGCCCAAACTGTAAGGCTACCCAGTCAGCTCACGATGAGCATAAGGCGGCTAAGAAAAGATTTGCCGAGTGTGATAGCAGGGCGATCCTCATTAGCTGCTTTTTGTTGAATTACTCAACAGTAATAAACTCGAACAGGTCGTAAGAATCACCTCGAAGGACTGATTGTGTTTGTGAACCCTTTATTTTTTGCTGAAGCAGTTCGGTTAAAACGCCCCAAACTAAACCGAGGGTAAAAGTACATTTAGGAGGTTCTTCATCAGTTCCGCCGATCGCGCAGAGGGTTTCTGTGGTGTAAACCTTGACAGTGTCGCCCTCTTGGGTGATCTTGTCAATGATGCACAAACGAGCTCCCTCTTCACCCAAAACTTCGGCGATTTGCTTAGTCGCATCTTCCAAGTTTTGTGTAGTACCTTTGAACCCCAACTTTTCTGCGAGTTCTTGCCCATGCTTACGACCAGCAGCAGTCAGAGCAACGGCTGTCGCTTTTTCACCTAAGGCATCGCTCATCCCTTCAACCAAAGCCCGGAAGGATTCAATACTGCTGAATTGTCCTAATTTATCTCGTTTTAGTTCTAACACGTTGACTCCTTATTTTTGACAACATAGAGTTGGAACACTTCATCAACCAAGAAGGTGTTTAGCAAGGTAATCCTAGTCAGTTAAATTGCTATTCATTTAAGAATTTCTTTAATGACACTAAATTCTTAATCATAGATATTTAGCTGGTTCTAGACACATAGCCCTGCTGTTTCTATGAATAATATACCGATCTAATTGATGCAATCCGGAAACTTGTATATTTTTTTTTCCCAATCTAGACATTGAGAGTTCTGTTATTTACAATTAGTATAGTCCCCTATTTTTTTAAAAAATTCCTTTTAAAAAGAGTTTTAATTCAAAATATAAAATAAATATAAAAATCTAGATGCTCATATATGCGTAAAAATAGATAGAGTCCCCGTGAAGAAAGCTGTATCACCAATCCAGTGAAACTTAGTCGATACATTATTAACTTGCAAGTCCCTAAGAAAAAGTGGTCAAGATGCTTGCACTAAGAATGATGAACTGGCAACTTGAGTCTGCACCCCCTGCTAGCCATAGCACAATGACAGGTCTGGAACATGGCTTTCATTAACTTGACAGCAACGCTCTTGAGTCCGTCCCTGTGCATTTCTTATCTAAAACGTTTCGCTCTACTGAAATTCTCTCTCTGTTCAATTGTATTACATGCAATACATTTGGCAAGTCTTGACACATACTCTAGCTATAGAAGATAATAAATAAGGTATGATATAAGTATGTGTTAACAAGGGAACACATCTCTCTATTTTTCTCTGAATCATGTAATTTAGCCTCGAAAACTTAACGCCATGTTTCAGATTCGCTAAGGAGAATTCACTCAAAAAAGAATAGTGCTGAGAATCATTAAAATCTGCTGATCAGAGTGAATCAACCATCAGGGCAAAAACTGAGACAATCCTAAGGATTTTGAGAGTCTTCAGAAATACAGCCCAGGATCTGTAGAAAAACTAGCTAGTGCAGCGCACTTGAATTTAGCTAATATCCCTGAGTTCAGCGTCGCTACAGGTGTTCATTTTTCGGAAAACCCTGTAACCTGTATCCCACCTCATTACGTTATCAGCCTTTTGCATCGAACTCGGGTTAATAAAACGCCGCGATTAAGCGGTAAGGTGAATTATGTTTGAGTTAATCGTCCAAAACGAGATTGTCGGGGAAATCGTGTTTAGCATCGCGCCCGATGGATTTGGTGTCATTAATCTCATCGAAGTTAAACCCACCTGTCGAGGTAAAGGATTCGGAAATCAGCTTTTAAACGAAGCCATCACTCAACTTAAATGCCAAGGCGTTAAGGGGATACGTCTGACTCCGATAAAAACCAAGAATCCTTTTATCGTAGATTGGTACAAAAAGAAAGGATTTGTTTTAAACAGAGACAGAATGCTTTTAACATTTTAACAACTGCGGCATTCGGGTAATAGGAGAAGGACAGAGATTGACTAGAGAAATTTCTGCCTTCCTACCGACTATCTACTAACTAATGTAGAGACGTAGCCGACTACGTCTCTACTAACTAATGGCGGCTTTCTCCCTTTCAGACTATCCTTAAAGAAAATGAAAAGCCGCTCTTTTCAGAGATTAGGTGAGTACAGTAAACTCAAACAAGTCGTAGCTGTCACCCCGCAGTACAGATTCCGTTTGAGTTGCTTTCAGTTTCGATTGGAGTAGTTCACCTAAGACTCCCCAAACTAGACCGAGTGTAAAGGTACACTTGGCAGGAGTTTCCTCCGTTCCACCGACAGCACAAAGGGTTTCGGTTGTGTAGACTTTGATCGAATCACCGTCTCGAACAATGCGATCAATGATACAAAGACGAGAACCTTTTTCTCCTAAAAGTTCTTGAATTTGTTTGGTGGCACCTTCTAAGTCTTGTGTTGAACCGTTGAAGCCCAACTTTTCAGCAACTTCCTTACCGTGCTTCCGACCCGCAGAGGTCAGTGCTACGGCTGTAGCTTTGTCCCCTAATGCGTCTGTCATGCCTTCCACAATAGCCCGGAAGGATTCAATGCTACTAAGTTGTCCTAGTTTATCGCGTTTTAGTTCTAACACATTTTCTCCTTATTTTCAGAATAGATTAATGAGATGTGTTCTACATTTATCTAGGTGTTTAGTTATACAGAAGTAATTCGATAAGTTTATTAAGACTTCGGGGTATAACCGACAAAATCTCAAAGAAACTCCGAGGAATTTATACTTATTTTCTACATCTGTAATACTTGTATACCATACATAAGCTTAGCTGTATTTTCCGGAAAACGTCCACTTTTTTGTGATCTATCAATCAAAAAAAATAAAACGAAATATTATTAATTAAAAAATAATAGAATTTGCCTAATTAGTTTCAATAAATTACTCAAAACATATCAACTTGATCTAAGAAGGCTAACGCTTTAGGTCAGGGGGTTCGTTTGCAAATGAATTTGGATGTTTCGATGTTGCATCGCTTGTTCAAATAATTCCGTTGAAAGTGCTTGTTCAACCGACCAAACACCGGGTTTACTGAGTTGACCTGCCAAGATAAACTGAGCAATGCTGCCTGTACCCGCACCAGCCGCCACTGCCGTATTTTCATGCACTAAGGTTGAGACAACTGTGACAGGTTGGTTCCCCTTGTAACCTGTGACTTGGGCGCGAATGGCAACGCCGATACCACTGAAGCGATCGCTAATTTGGGTCATGCGGTAGCTGAGTTGGGATAAATACTCGATATTCTGGGGTTTCCTTAACCAAGCGGAGGGAAACAGATGGGCGGTGATCCAGGTGAGGTGGTTGTAAATATCGGGAATCGAGCCAAACTTGGTGATCACCGTTTTTACGGGAAAAGAGTTGACAAGAGTAGCAGTTTCTGGTACATCAAACCAGTAGACGCCAACCTTGCCATAAGGGTCAGGGAAGTCAATCGTTTCGCGATCGCTATAGGGTTTGACCTTCTGCCACTGGTTATCAATCCACGCATCAAAGGGTTCTGATAAGCCCAGAAACGTGGTTCGCAGCACGGTTACTCCAGCCCCACCGGAACCGGCTACACCATAACTCAGGTGAATTTTTTCTGGCAAATCCAGTTGTTCGATTGCCTGACGCACCATGCTATTGGAGATTCCGGGAAAAACCCCGGTATTAATAATGGCGGTAACACCCGCCGCCGCCCCTTGCTCGTGATCGGCGAAGGCTTTTTGCATAAAGGTGCGATTATCACTCACATCCAGATAATTTACGCCCATCTCAATGCAGGTTTTGAGAACCGAGGCGTCTCGATACAGAAAAGGACCAGCACAATGAATGACCAGATTATGAGACGCGATCGCACTCCTCAACCCATCTTGATCTGCTAAATCTAGGGTCAGAAATTGCACCTGTGGCGAAAATTCTGTCTCCGATGTCCTGTGACGCCCTGTAATCGTAATTTCTGCTTGGGTATGGGCAACGAGATCTTCCATTACACTGCTGCCGATACGTCCTTGTCCACCTAGAATCAAAACTCGGTCTTTCATTGCCCAACTTAGTAATATCCTTAATGAAGCTTACCAAGGATATTGCCCTTCAGATCAAGGTTGCCGCTACCTTGGACGTCAAACGTCATCCATTCAAACCTTTACCGTCTCCAGATCTTATCTAATCTGGCAAGAATACCTTCACTTTGAGTGACCGGATGAATTGCCAGAAAAGATGGTAGTATCTGTAGATATGATAGGTTATGGTAAATGTGTCTACCGAAAAAATCCGGATAGATACGGCTGGATTCGGTAAGGACTAACGTATCTCCGCCCAAGTGGAGATGCAGTCCATCCCTGACCCATACAGATAGCTGCTCCCGTGGAAAACAGAATGAAGTTACTCAAGAGAGATATATCTATAATCTCTCCAGAGGATAAAAACTGCCCAAAAACGACATCTCTTATCAGCGCAAAAATTTGGCTGATTTGAATTGTCGCGGCTATACTGGCAAGGTCTGGATATTTCTGTAACGGCAGTCATAAGTAGTATATGAGTCCTGTGGTTAAAGTTGTTCAACCC
The DNA here is from genome assembly GCF_040226375.1 of Coleofasciculus sp. G2-EDA-02. NCBI lineage: Bacteria > Bacillati > Cyanobacteriota > Cyanophyceae > Coleofasciculales > Coleofasciculaceae > Coleofasciculus > Coleofasciculus sp. G2-EDA-02. Next base: position 10,746 of record NZ_JAVKEW010000117.1, read on the forward strand.
TCTGGTATCTTAGATGGCACAAAAGCCGGTCAATTTCGTCAAGAGATTAGCGACCTTGTGCAATCAAATACTGATATCGTATTGATTGATTTTCAAGACGTTACCTTTATGGATAGTTCGGGCTTAGGGGCACTGGTTCTTGCCCTTAAGACCGTTCGTGCCGCTGGGGGAAAGCTCTTTGTTTGCTCAGTCAACGAACAAATCAAAATGTTATTTGAACTGACAAGCATGGATCGGGTTTTTGAAATCTTTCCCTCACGAGAAGCGTTTGAGGAGGCTGTCTCCTCTAGTGCATGACTCCCTGTGGTAGCGCAGCTTGGCGAAGCTCAGCAAGAATCCCCGCGTCTTCAGACCGGGGATTGTTAGCTGCTTTGAAACAACAACCCGCCAGGGATTAGAATCCTTGGCGGTTAGTGTGATAACTTTTCTATTCAAAGTTAACTTCTAGCAAAGACAAATCGTCATCGAAAAAGTCTTTGGGATTTAATGCCTCAACACCCTGTAAGATTGAGTTGAGGTTACACAAACTCTCTACTCTACACTCACCCAGAAGTTTGACAAAGGAGTCAAGTCCCCAGATATTACCATCCGGTTGGTGAATCTCGTAAATCCCATCGCTGAAAATGTAAAGGGAACTGGATTCGCTGACGTCGCAGCTATCATCCACATACTCAGCCTCAAGCAGCATACCTACAGGCAGTCCCGTTGTCTTCAAAAGCTGGACATCCCCACTAGACAATGGCTTACCCGAGAATAAGACAGCCGGTGGATGTCCAGCACTGGCATAGACAAGTTTACGCTTGGTGCGATTATAGACTCCATACCAGATGGTAAAGTATTTATCATTGCGTGCTGTCATCTGAAAGGTCTGGTTTAACCCCCGCAGAACGTCGCTGGGTTGGTAGTAGTTAATATTCGGCAGGGTGCGTGACCTCAAAAGATTCAACACCGAAAGGGTTGGCAAAGCCGCTCTCAAGCCATGTCCTGCCGTATCTAGCAAATAAATTGCCAGGTGTTCGGAATCCAACCAGTAGTAATCAAAGCCATCACCTCCCAATTGCCGAGATGGAATGAATCGAGAGTCAATAGTTACAGGCGGTTCGGTCATCTGATCTGGCAGAATGGAACGGACGTACTCCGCCGCTTCGGCTAGTTCCATTTCCAGCAAGTGTTTTTGGTGCTGCAAATCGCGGCTCAGTTCATGTAATCTCAAGCCCGAACGCACTCGCGCCTGCAATTCAGCAATTTCGATGGGCTTACAGATAAAGTCATCCGCCCCAGCATCTAGTCCCTTTACTCGATCCCCAACGGAACCGAGAGATGTCAGCAAAATAAACATAGTGGTTGATAGTGCTGGTGTTGCCTTAATTTGACGACAGACTTCTAGTCCGTTCATCCGTGGCATAATCCAATCACAAATGACCAACGCCGGACGTAACTGCTGCGCTTGTTCTAAACCCTCTTCGCCGTTGCTAGCGATTGTCACTTCATAACCTTGGTTATGAAGCGTCCGTTTCAGCAGTATTTGAATGGCTGGGTCGTCATCAATAATTAGAATTTGGGTCATGGCATCGAGATAATACAAGTCACTCAAGGAGATTGCAGATGCACGCGCTTACAACAAGAAGGAATACTCGATGAAGCTGGGCACTTTCATGAGAAAGTGATAAAGATATCAAGGTCAGTGAATAAATGGTAGAGCAAGGGTTAAATCTAGGGTAGACTGGATTTTTTCACAGGGAGTATCTGTTCATTCTAATTCTGGTTTTGATGTCGTTGATGTGAAAGGCTTTGAGCAGTTGATAGAGCTTCAAACATTTAGCAATCAATTTCCTTCCGACCTAAATGCGTTAGACCAGGTTTTATCCTGGTTTGGGGAGCTTCACCCCTCCTCAATCGAAACAAAACTCTGGTTACAGTGCAAACTAGCGCTTGCGGAAGGATACACTAACGCGGTGAAATATGCCCACAAAGACCTGCCGTCGAGTGTTTCCATTGATGTTGAGGTGGTCCTAGCGAAATCACCCCAACGTCTAGAAATACGGATCTGGGACTGTGGAGCGCCTTTTGACTTTGAACGGCGGCTCCAAAATCCGTCGTCCTTGCCTGATGATCAGGCTGAAGGAGGGCGAGGACTGGCTATTATGCAAAAAATTGCCGATAAGCTCAGTTATACACGTATGGATGATAACCGCAACTGTCTAACAATTGTTAAATTTTATTAAGAATCCTGGCAGCAGGATGTAGGGAAGCAGGGGAGCGGGGGCACTTTAGGTGCTAGGGTGCATGTTCTAGAGGTAGCTAGCTACCAAAACATAAGCGAAAACCCAGCTTCTGAGGCTGGGTTACTGTTTATATATGGCGCTCAATTGATCGATCTGCTCCGAATAACTTGATCAAACTTGGGTTTTACCTAGCTTGACGCTCGCCAGAATTCAGCGGCTTGCCTTGTGATGGTATCTTCATTTAGTTGCTTCCTAGTTGTCAAAGTACTTGCAATTTGCTACTATTGTAGTACAGGTTAAATAAATTAAAAGCTAATCGCTTGCCTGTACTCTGAACCAAGACAACCTGGGATATGCGCTTGGGTCTAGAAACAGACTATTCGTAGTCGCATCTGTTTCCGGGTAAAATTCCAGCAGCTACATTGGGTGACAAAACTTTTTGTATTGTCCGGCGCGGTGGGGCATCCCGTGTCGTTAATAAAGCTCAGTCAATGTCCGAGGCTCAATAGCTGGAGTCGCTGAGAAGTCTACACCATACTGTAATAAGTTGGTGTAGGAGATGTCACCGACCACTGCCGCGATTATCATCTTTGCCCTCAGTATCAAACGTATCAAACGCGAGACGCTTGGGTGATTGATTGGACAAAATGACTAAGCTTTCACGTTCTCTCCTAAGATAGGATGCTTGTGAAAACTCGCTCATGTTGTTGCACATCGCTCGTAGATCTCCATGTCCGAGTTGCTACAGCCTTTTTTCCAATCAACCCTGTGCAAATCAGGACAAACCCTAAAATTGGCAGAGGGACTCCAGGCGCAGGGAACAAATCCTGGCAATTTAGGGCGGAAACCGTAATGAACTTAACCCAATGGTGGGGTTTTGGGGAAGGCTATAGGTCCAGCACTAAATCAAAGATTGTAGTGCTGGGAGACTGGAGTTGGGGTTCCCAAAAAGATTCACAACAAAAATGGTACAATAACGATACTAGATGTCGAGGCAAGGATTATTTGCATCGGTTGTGTCAACGAAAACCAAGTTGGCGTAGCAAGTCATCTGTATGCGAATGCACCCATTGCACTCTCAATATCAAAGTATTATAGGCGGATGGGACAGCCGTCTCTGCTGACGGAGGGGAAGTAAGACCATTACTTGGAGTAAATCTAAGTTGTGGCTACTCCCCTAAGAAGTCAGAAGCCCACACTGTACCTCCTGTCCTGAGCCTGCGAAGGATCACAAAGGATCAGGTCTGTGCTGGGTAGTTCACGTCCTGCTTTCGTCACCTATTGGCAAGATCTGGTGTGAACGTTTCTACCCCGAAGATAGAGCTTGACCCGAAAAACCTGTTTCCGTTTCCTCTGGATCAATTTCAGCTCCAAGCGATCGCAGCGCTGAATGCGAATCGTTCAGTTGTCGTCTGTGCCCCCACAGGTTCCGGAAAAACGTTGATTGGTGAATACACGATTTACCGCGCTTTGTCAAGAGGAGGGCGAGTTTTTTATACCACTCCCTTGAAAGCACTCTCCAACCAAAAGCTACGAGATTTTCGCGCCACGTTTGGTGACCAAAATGTGGGTCTGGTTACGGGCGATGTTTCCATCAATCGGGACGCGCCAATTTTGGTGATGACCACGGAAATTTTCCGCAATATGCTTTACGGCACACCGATTGGGGAAATTGGCACGTCTGTCGAAGGTGTTGAAGCGGTGGTCTTGGATGAGTGCCACTACATGAATGACCGACAACGGGGTACGGTTTGGGAGGAGTCGATTATTTATTGTCCCCCAACAATTCAGCTTGTTGCCCTATCGGCTACGGTGGCGAATTCTGATCAGCTGACGGACTGGTTGAACTTGGTTCATGGCGCAACAGAGCGGATTTATTCCGACTTTCGACCAGTTCCCTTACAAGTCAGCTTTGCCAACCCAAAGGGTATTTTCCCCCTGCTGGACTCTAGCCAAACGAAATTAAATCCTCGCCTCAAACCTAAACGAAATAAAGGGAGAGGACGGGGGGGACGCCCAGAGAGCCCCAGTAATGCCTTTGTGCTGGCGCAACTCCAACAACGGGATATGTTACCGGCGATTTATTTTATCTTCTCTCGTCGCGGTTGCGATCGCTCGGTAGAGGAGTTGGGAGACTTGTCCCTGGTTAATGCCAAAGAAGCGGCTGAATTGAAAAAGCGCATTGACGAATTTTTGCGCCGGAATCCGGAGGCGGGTCGCGCCGGACAAGTGGAACCCCTTTATCGTGGGATTGCTGCCCATCATGCGGGGATTTTACCAGCTTGGAAGGGGTTTGTGGAAGAGTTGTTCCAATTAGGGCTGGTTAAGGTGGTGTTTGCCACTGAAACCCTAGCCGCAGGAATTAATATGCCCGCTCGCACCACCGTGATTTCTACCCTCTCGAAACGAACAGATCTTGGACACCGACTGCTGACGCCATCGGAATTTCTACAAATGGCAGGTCGAGCCGGACGACGGGGGATGGATGCAACGGGTTATGTGGTCACATTACAAACACCTTTTGAAGGGGCAAAGGAAGCGGCGTACCTAGCTACGAGTAAGGCTGACCCATTAGTCAGCCAGTTTACTCCGACCTATGGCATGGTGCTGAATTTACTCCAAACTCACAGCCTTGCTGAGGCGAAGGAGTTGATCGAACGCAGTTTCGCTCAATACCTGGCAACACTGTACCTCCAACCCCAGCAACAAGCGATTACCGAGTTAACCACAGAACTGGCAAAATTAGATATTCAACTGGCGCCCGTTGATCTAAGTGCCCTGGGGCGGTACGAAAAGCTCAAGGAACGGCTTAAAGAAGAACGGCGATTACTTAAAACCCTACAACGACAAGCCGAGGCGGTACAAGCAGCAGAAATTGCCCAAATTATACCCGAAGCGCCCTTGGGTACTCTACTTTCACTCAAGGGCAAGTACATTCCGGTTTCTGAACCGATTCCGGCTCTATTGGTGGCGAAGGAAAAAGGGCGGGGACAGTCACCCTATTTAGTCTGCTTAAGTGCAGATAATCGCTGGTATGTGGCAACAACAGCCGATTTGGTGGGGGTATATGGGTGGTTAGATATGATTGATTTGAGTGTTCTCAACCCACCCGCTGAACTCACACTCAAGCCCGGTCAACTTAGGCGGGGTACACCAGAAACTGAGGCTTCAGCGGCTCAAATTCCCACCGATATAGAACTCATAGTCGCACCCGAAGTGGAGGCGCAGCAGCAGCGGGTAGATGCGGTAAAAGCCCAACTCGAAGATCATCCAGTGCGACAATGGGGTAATCCGTCTCAATTAATCAAGCGCCATAAACGCCGCCTAGCCCTACAAGAGGAAATTAATGAGCGTCAAGCTTTATACCGAGAAAACCAAGCCCAGCACTGGCAAGAATTTCTTAACCTGATTGAAGTGTTAAGGGCGTTTGGTGGTCTGGAGGAAGTAACACCCACACAACTAGGACAAGCGGCGGCGGCGATTCGTGGGGATAACGAACTGTGGTTGGGGTTAGCCTTGATGTCCGGTGCATTTGATCAGTTAGATCCTCACCACTTAGCCGCCTGCGCCTGCTCTTTGGTGACGGAAACACCGCGTCCTGATAGCTGGACAAATTATCCCCCCTCAGAACCTGTACTGGCGGCATTAGATAGTTTAAGACAAACTCGCCATCAGTTGTTTCGAGTACAACGTCGCTATCAGGTGGCTCTGCCGATTTGGTTAGAACGGGATTTAATTGGGTTAGTTGAGCAATGGGCTTTGGGTGTGGAATGGACACAGCTTTGTGAGGATACCAGTTTAGATGAAGGGGATATTGTCAGATTGTTGCGCCGTACTGTCGATTTTTTATCTCAAATTCCCCATGTGCCATTCCTATCGGATGCCTTAAAACGGAATGCTATTCGAGGGATTCAGTTATTGGATCGCTTCCCAGTTAATGAATTGGTTTAGAGTTTTTGTTGAGTCGCTACCCTGGCAAATCTCACTCAGGTGTCGGTGTCTAGTTGCGCCATGCTACTCTTTGGATGGCTCATCTAGTCCTACCATTTAAGATGGTTAAGGAGCGATTGGAGTTACGACGGTCGGAGTCTCACGAGGTCTACGATGAAAAAATGGGTTGTTGGCACTGCGATCGCGGCAACAATCAATACCCTGCTAGGATTACCCGGAGCGTTAGCTCAAACGGTAAACTTGGGGGTGGTAAAAAGTCCTGATAATCAAGCCGATTGGTCAGATATTACCAGTCGCTTGCAGTCAACGGGTGTGGATTACTGTGTTATTGATTTGAGCCAGGTTGCTCAACTTTCTAATCTGGAAAATACTCAAGTCCTATTTTTACCCAATATTGAACGCCTCGAACCCGAACACCTAGCAACTGTGCAAGAGTGGATGCGTCAAGGGGGGCGGATCATTGTCAGTGGTCCTGCGGGCATTTTATCTCAACCTGAGGTTCGCAATCGCTTGCGATCGCTCTTGGGTGCCTATTGGGGATTTGGTCTGAGTACACCGTCTCGATTGGAACGATTATCAGTGTCTTCGCCAAGGTGGATACCCAATGCGGGATTGGTGGAACAGTTGCAAGGGGGTGTGGTGATTCCCGCCAGTTTGGAGGCTCAAACGGCGGCTGTATGGAATCAGCCAGAAAATCCCCCCGCCGTGGTGACGACGGATCAATCGATTTTTTTGGGCTGGCGCTGGGGAGTGGAGGGGGAAGCCGCCGCACAGACGGATGTGGTTTGGCTGCAAGCGGCGCTGAGTCGTTATAATATTACGCCGACGCCTGGAAAGATGCCGAATTCATCCCCACCGAATTGTGTTAAAAGTCAATCCTTGGCGGCGACTCCTGTACCTGTAATCAGTCGAGATCCAAAACGCCAAGATAACCTCTCCGCCAGCAATCCGACTCCTGTTCCCAGCGAAGGCGATCGCTTAGTGCTTCCCGCCCAAACTCCGGGCAATAATCGGGGTATCCTGACTCCCAATGAAGTGACGGCGATGAGTCGGGAGTTGGAACACTTAATGGGTCGGGTGGAAAGTACATTATTAACGGCTAATGCTCACAATAGTGAGGTTGGCTTGCTCACTCAAGAGAGTATCGAGTCATTAGAGGGGGTGAGTGTCAAGGAAGCCGAACATGAGACTCAACGGAATTACCAGCCAAATCGAACCACGGTTTCGGCATTAGCGCAAGCGAGAATTGGGTTACAAAACTTTCTGGGTGCGGTTGAGCAACAGGACTATACGGCGGCGCGACAACAATGGATTAATGCCCGACGGCTTCTCTGGGATAATTATCCCATCGCTCGTCAACTTGCCCAACCGGAAATTCGGGCAATTTGGTTAGATCGGGGGACAATTGTCAAGGCAAAGACTAAGCAGGATTTAGTTAAACTCTTCGACCAATTGGCAAAGGCGGGATTTAATACCGTTTTCTTTGAAACTGTTAATGCCAGTTATCCGATTTACCCCAGTCAGGTGGCTCCTGAACAAAACCCTCTGGTTCGCGGCTGGGACCCTTTAGAAGCCGCCGTGGACTTGGCTCATGAACGGGGGATGGAGTTACACGCTTGGGTGTGGATTTTTGCGGCGGCGAATCAGCGTCACAATGCTCTATTGAATCAGCCACCTGATTATCCGGGTCCGGTTTTATCAGCTCATCCCGATTGGGCGATTTTTGATAAGCGGGGACGCTTGTTTGATCCCAATACCAGAAAGGCATTTTTTGATCCCGCAAACCCGGAGGTGCGGGATTATTTAATGGCACTGCTGGAAGAAATTGCCAACCGCTATGACGTAGATGGGATTCAACTGGATTATATTCGTTATCCGTTTCAAGATCCGAGAGTGAATCAAACATACGGGTATGGGGTGGCGGCGCGTCAGCAATTTAAGGAATGGACAGGGGTTGATCCAATTGAAGTGTATCCTAGCTCGCGCCAATTATGGCAACAATGGACAGACTTTCGTATCCGCCAAGTGGACAGCTTTGTCGCATCGGTATCGGCGCGTCTGCGCGAGCAACGTCCTGATTTGATTCTATCGGCTGCTGTATTTGCCCTCCCCCTAGGGGAGCGTCAGCAACGATTGCAGCAAAACTGGGAAGAATGGGCTCTTCAGGGGTATATTGATCTAGTTGTACCGATGACCTATGCTTTGGATACAGAAGGGTTGCACAGTCTCGCCCAACCGTTACTCACGGAATCAACACTTAACGAAGCGTTACTGATTCCAGGAATTCGTTTGCTGAATTTACCCGATGTTGTCGCAGTTGACCAAATCCAACTGCTGCGGGATTTACCCGCCGGGGGGTATGCTGTGTTTGCGGTTGAGAATCTTAACGATAATTTACATCGTATTTTCCAACAGACTCAGGGTCAGCCTGAGTCCACCTCAACCGATCCCATTCCTTACCGTCAGCCGTTCCCAGTCGCCATGACTCGATTTGCCGCACTGCAACGGGAATGGAATTTTTTGGTAACGAATGAGCAAATCGCCATTCATCAAGACGCCTTTACTGAATGGGTGGCTCAAACAGAAAAGCTGAATCAGGCGCTCAATCAACTTGCCATGGAACCCTCACAGCAGCATTGGCAAAACGCCAAAGCCGCCCTCGCCGCGTTCCGATCTCAATTCCCCCAATGGATGCAGCAGCAAGGGATGCGCCACCCTTATCAAGTTCAGGTGTGGGATAATCGGCTGGCAACAATTGAACGGTTATTGAATTATGGGGGACGAACCACTTTGCCGGAAAATTCGTCGGATGCGATTAAACGTTAATAAGTGAAACTATTTGCCGACATTTGGCTTAAGAGCATGATAGTTTGTGTAAGGTAAACTATTTTGGGCAACTAAGGCGCTCCCTATGGGTCTAGCAAGAATTAAGGTTCAGAATAGTGGTCTCCTGCATCAGTCTCAACTTGGGACACAAGTTTGATTGTTTCCCAACATCAGATCTGAGTAAGATCCCGATGGAGTCGCTTGCACAAAGGACATCTTAGTTGAGATAACAGTAAGGGGTTGGGAGGAGACTCTGAAAATAGGTTGATTGTTCACGCAGTACTTGCTCGTTTAAAGTCGAGTTTTTCCCTTGATGAAGTGGTATTTGCAGCTTAATGTTTTTGTAGGTTTGCTTTCAGTTCTGACCGGAATTGGTAGCGCAACTATGGCTTTTGGTGAAACACCCTCGAAGGTCACTGACTCAACCTCAAAGGAGGTAATGGCTCGCCCAGTCCGTGGTCAAGAAACGTCAAAGGTGGGTATTGTGCAGGGTAAACCTGTCAAGTCTCCTACTTCACGGGTTAAACCGACTACATCTGTGGTGATTAAGCCTCAGTCTTTGAAAATTAAACCCACAACCTCTACATCAACATCCCTCAATCCCCCGAATCTCAGACCTCAAGCTGTCAAACCCCAAGCGCCCAAACCTGCCCGTTTGTCGATCGTAACCCTTCATGATGCTGGCGTACACAGGTCTTCAGGTTTAGAAGACTCAAATATTGTTTTACATGCAGATAGGCTAGAGGCGATTCTGTTTGATCCCATTGTTTTACCGGGGGATAGCTTCAATCCTACCCAGGATGATCCCACTGTCTTTCCCACCGCCACTATTTCTTTGTTCCGTCACCAGTTGGCTCATTTTCAGGGTGGGATGGTAGATGTAAGGGATCATAGCCATCCCCAAAGACTGGTGATTCAGCCTTTCCCCAGTAATCGGGACAACCGGCAAGTGTCTATTCTTTCTGTTGAAGATTTTCTCACTCCTGATTCCCCAGAGGTAGAGTCAAAACCTGGGGATGTAGAGGAAAGGAGAATACAGGTTCTGGATAGAAGTAATTTAGAGAGTAACTTTTCACGTCAATCTGAATCAAGGACAGATGATCCCGATGTATCGGGGACTCAAATTCATCCCACTCGCTTAAAACCAGAAAATCGACAGGCGGCGAGTTTAGCAGCGTCTCAGATTCACCCGGCGCGTCTCCAACCGGAAAATCGGCAAGGGGTGAATCTGCGCGTTTTCCCAATTCAGCCTCTAATCGGACAATCTGAACCGTTGCAATCGACTCAACCCGAAACCGTGAATCATCAGCAACGCCCCCAACACTCATCGGTTACGGTAGAGAAACCTAAATCCACTTCCAGTAGTAACGTAGTTTGGCAACCTTTATCCTCCCAGAACCGGAATCAGTCGGCAATCGTTGAGAGTAGCCATGGAATTCGTTTGATTTCGGCGAACACTAAACAGAATGGTGACACCCCGCCTGAAGAGAATCAGATTTCCGTTCAAGAGATTAATGTCACTGGGAGTACAATTTTTGGGGAGGCTGAACTTAACCCGATTATTGAACCGGTTGAAGGACGTACTGTCACTCTGGAAGAACTCAGAAGTGTGGCGGATGGGATTTCTCAACTGTATCTGGAACGAGGCTACATTACCTCTAGGGCGGTTCTGGTTGAAGAAACCCTGAACACAGGTGTGGTAGAAATTCGGGTGATTGAAGGGAGTCTGGAAGAGATTCAGGTGGAAGGAACACGACGGCTGAATCCGAGTTACGTGCGATCGCGCGTCCGATTGGGGGCGGATACACCCCTGAATACAGGCGAGTTAGAAGATCAATTGCGCTTGTTACGGGTTAATCCCTTATTTGAAAATGTGGAAGCCTCGTTGAGGGCGGGAACCGGATTGGGACAAAGTATTCTTGTGGTGCGGGTTACTGAAGCCGATCCCTTTGAAGGAAGTGTCGGTATTGATAACTATTCCCCTCCCAGTGTAGGTTCTGAACGCTTCACTACGAATGCCCGCTATCTCAATCTAACCGGAATTGGGGATGAAATTGCCGCACAATACAATCGGACAACGGCGGGTGGTGCCCATACCTGGGATTTTAATTATCGGGCGCCAATCAATGCGATGAATGGCACGGTGCAACTGCGTACATCGTTTAATGAAAATACGGTAATTCAAGGGTTCCCCAATGTGCAACAACTCGATATCCAAGGAGAATCCGATCTTTATGAAATTAACTATCGCCAACCCTTCATCCGCACCCCGCGTCGAGAGTTTGCTTTATCCCTAGGGTTTACTCATCAAGATGGTCAAACCTTTACCTTTGCTGGACCCACACCCTTTGGGTTTGGTCCCGATGAGGAGGGTATTAGTCGCACCAGTGTGTTGAAGTTTGGACAAGAATACACCCTACGTCAAACCTCTGGGGCGTGGGCATTTCGTTCCTTATTTAGTTTTGGCACTGGCTTATTTGATGCCACAGAAAATTCCGATGTTGATGAAAATAATCCCGATGGTCAGTTTGTTAGTTGGTTGGCTCAAATCCAGCGGGTGCAAATTCTGAATCCGGATAACTTTTTAATTATTCAAGCGGATCTTCAGTTAGCCTTTGATAGTTTATTACCTGCTCAACAATTTGTCATTGGTGGCGGTCAATCGGTACGAGGATATCGGCAAAATGTGCGGGCGGGAGACAATGGATTTCGCGTTTCCGTAGAAGATCGGATTACCTTAGAACGGGATGAATCGGGTATTGCCACATTTGTCTTAGCACCATTTTTTGATGTCGGTTATGTTTGGAATCGAGGGACGAATCCGAATGAATTATTAGACCAGACATTTATTGCTGGGTTAGGGTTAGGTATATTGTGGGAACCTTTGCCTAATTTAAACCTGCGGCTGGATTATGGATTGCCCTTGGTTGATTTAGAGGATCGAGGTAAAAATGCTCAGGATGAGGGGTTTTATTTTAGTGTGAATTACAATTTCTAGGGTAAGTTTATCATGTCTAAATCTCCTATCCTTGAACCCGGAAAGTCTTACACCTTCCGTAATTATTTCGAGATGACCTATGAGCCAGATGACATTTTAGCTGAATTTGGCTTTTCTCTCCAACGCATCAGTCTTGACTTACCCCTATCTAAGACGAACTTCGACCAATTAACTGAACTTAAGAATAGCATTCAACGCCGCTTACCCTATGTTAGCCTTACCAGTGAAGCCGCTCGTCGAGAAATCCTGATTGCCCCTGTTGTTTTAGCGCTCATCGACTACACCCAAGCTCAACTCAGAATCGAGTATTCGATTAACGTCTCCAATCAACTCAAAGGCGCTCTCGACTACTACCTTCATACCCAGTATAATCTTCTAGTCATTGAAGCCAAAAATGCTGACCTCGCTAGAGGTTTTACTCAACTTGCTGTTGAACTCATCGCCCTTGACCAATGGATAACTTCAAACGAACCATTGCTCTATGGTGCTGTATCAACCGGAGATGTATGGCAATTTGGAGTACTGCATCGTGAGCAAAAAAAAGTTCAACAAGACCTCAACCTTTATCGGTTACCTGCTGATCTCAATGACTTATTTAGCCATCTCGTTGCTATCCTGAATAATAACCGCTGATGTCTATAAGGGAGCAGTAGGGTGGGCAAGAGCAACCAAGGATAATATAAGCGTTTCAAGGTTTATCACTCTTGCCCACCCTACATAGGGCTAAATAATAGCGAGCAGCCAGATCGTCTCCATGATAGTCTACGCATTCTTGAAATAAGCGTGCGGCTTCTGGGAAAGAACGCTGATGATACAACAGAACCGCTCGTTCAAACGTTTCTTTTGTGGCAATTTTGGCTTGCCGCAATTCTGGCGGATCGGCACAAAAGACTTCAAACAAGCCAACGGCTTGAGTTTTGCCTTTGACTTGGACTTTTCCGATAAATCGAAAGTCGTAGTCTAAAGGATTATTTAAACCTGCCCAAGTTTTATCGGTGATTAATAGCGAAACGCGATAGATTTTGGTTAATCCTTCCACCCGCGAGGCAAGATTGACTGAATCCCCAATCACTGTTCCATCCATCCGATCCATCCCTCCCACTGTTCCTATCATTAACGATCCCGTATGCAAGCCGATACCAATACGAAGGGGTGTGAGATTTCTTTCGTAGCGAGAAGAATTGTAGTTTGTCAACGCTTGCAGCATGGCGATTGCCCCTCGAATGGCATCATCGGCGGAATTGGGAAACAGTGCCATGATAGCGTCACCAATATATTTATCGATAAACCCGCCATGAGCTTTAATTGGCGGCTCCATATAACCGAGATAATCATTAATAAACGCAAAGTTTTCAGCAGGGGTCATCTGCTCAGAGATGGTGGTAAAATCACGAATATCGGAGAATAAAACTGTCATTTCCCCTTCGACTTGATCCCCCAGTTTCACATCAAGAATACTCTTTTTCTCTAAAAAGCTGAGAAACTGCGAAGGAACAAAGCGCTCGTAAGCCCGGTTTAACGCTGCCATATTGGTATAAAGTCGGGCATTTTCGATGGAGATGGCAGCTTGGGTGGAGAGGGTTCGCAAAAGAGCCACGCGATCGCGGGTAAAGGCGTTGATGGCAAGGTTATTTTCTAGGTAAAGAATACCGCTTAATTGCCCTTGGTTGATCAGGGGAATACAGAGGATAGATTTGGCTTGGGTGGCGAGGATATAGGGATCGTTGGTAAAGTCTCCTTTACGACAAGCATCGTCTAAGATAACGTTTTCTTTCAGGCGAGCGACATAATTGACGATGGCTGAGGAAAGTAAGGAATTGGCTTGTTCTTTTTCGGTTTCGATCGGAATGGATTGTAATAACCTTGTCTCGCTCTCATTCACCCATCTTTCTGCTTCAATAAACCAATTGCCTTCTTTTTCTATAATTAAGAAACATTTTTGCGCTCCAGCACTGGCAATGGCAAGTTTCATCAAGTTGGCGAGTAAGTTTTTTAAGACAATTTTTTGGGATAGAGTTTCTGATGCTTTAATCACGGTTTCAATGTCTAGGGATTTGGCATAGCGCCCAGAGGTTGTCGTGATATCGTCGGATTCTGAAGATTGGAAAGTAAACCATTGGGGATACTTTTCTTCTAACTGTTCAACTTTGCGTTTTGCCCCCCAAATTTGATAGCATTGTCTGGCTCTTCTCATATAGAGTTTAGCAAAGTCTTCTTTTCCTTGTGCCAGCCAGAATTTTCCAGCGAGTTCATTGCTTAATGCTTCATTCTGGATGAATTCGTGTTCTTTGGCGGATGCAATGGCGCGATCGTAGAGTTGCATTGCTTCTTGCCATTGACTAGAAATACGAGCCATTTCTGCGGCGACGAGGAGATATTTATGCAGGAAGTTTGCCTCGCAGTTATCTGCCCATAGTTTCATCTGTTTTTGATTGGCTTCGATTTTATGCCAGTATTGTTTTTGTTCTGATGGCGATGCTTCGGGATAGTGAGCGATGAGAGTTAAGGAATAATAAAAATTATGTTTGGCAATTGAACTCATCGCTGGAATATAATCAAATAACGTTTCTGCGTATTCCAGATCGTTCAAACTCATTGGGCGCTCGTATAGATATAGAGCCTGAGATTTGAATATATAATAAAAACAAACGGCGGAAACTGTCTTTTCTTTCCATTCTTCGAGTGCGGCGATTTCATTAAATTCTTCTCCCTCAAAACAGAATTTATCAGAAGTAAGACCCATTAAGTTTTCAAGAATAGCTTTAGCAGCAACGCCACAATCTATTGACCACTGGTTCTTATTTTCACTGGCAAATAATAAGCAGCGAGACACTTCTTTGAGGAGAAAATTTAAATTTTTACCTTGATATATCCAATTATAAATCCTATAGATAAGATGATAGCCAACTATTTGTAAATCGCCCCCTTGCAATCCAGCATTAATTCCGACTGTATTATATTGCTCCGATTGTTCAATTGGTTTTAACCAATGCACTGCCATGCCTGAATGAAGGAGATTAGCAAAACTTTTAGTATACCAATCCGAATATTTTTCAGCCAGTTTTACTCCAAGAAAACTATAGTCATAAGCCAAATTATATTCTTTAAAAACATGAGCTGCCATCATTGAAAAAAAACTGTAGCTTGTTGAAGATTTTTCAAAGTGACCGTATTTAAAATTAATATCGACTAATTTAACGGCAATAATATTACTTAATAATGGATTGGTAGCAAAAGTGGCAGGATGCAGTTTAGTTAGAATTTTTACAGCCGCTTTTTTTTCTGGGATTACCATTTCTGGGCTATCATATAAGGAGCTTATTTTTCGATCTCCTAAATTTTTTCTGTACTCTCTCAGTTCGGACTGGAAAGCTACGGAAAGATCTTGACAAGGAAGATTTATGCCCAGAGATGCCAAGGCAATGCGACCTGATTCAATCGCCTCAACCCATTTGCTCAATAAACTATATTCGACAATTTGGAGTAAGTAAAACTCTGTACGGTCAAGTATCGATTTTGATCGTTCCAGCGCTATAGAAATGAGAGATTGGGATTGATCAAAATCACCATTAAGATACTCAATTTCTGCCAGCTTTTTATAAAGATCGAGTGCCATTTCGTAATTTTCTTGCCAAATGTCTCCTGGAAATTCATCTGCTGCTAGACGTAAATAATTTTTTGATGCGGCATAGGCAATCGATTCTTTTGCTTTTTTTCCAGCATATAGATTCAGTTCTAATAGGTTTACTTTTTCGGTTCTATCGTCGATTAATTTAATTCCTTTATTCAGATGATCGACGATAGTAAATATTTTTTCTGCCATCTCTTGCTCACTAAAACTAGCCAGTAATAAGCGACCGATCTGAAGATGGACAGATTTTAGCAGATCGGGTTCAATCAGGGCATAAGCAGCTTGTTGAATGCGATCATGACGAAACTTATAATCTCGTACAATTAACGTAGATTCTAATAGAACTTCTGAGGTTACTTCCAACTCGGAGAGAGACTGAATTAAACCTTGTTGAATCGCTGGCAAAAGTTTTTGAAAGGTTTCTGAATCAGATTGTTGGTAAATAATTGAGAGCGTATTCAGATCGAAACGATTACCAATACAAGCAGCTAGAGGCAAAACAGTTTGGGTTGTATCGGACATTTTTCGTAACTTACCCAACATTAAATCCACCACATTATCCGTAATGTCTAGCGCGGCAATTTGTGCCGTTTCCCATTCCCAGAATTGGCGATCGCGATTGAACGTGAAGAGATTTTCCTGATTAATCGTTTTCAGAAATTCATTGATAAAGAAGGGATTACCTGAAGTTTTTTGTAAAATTAATTCTGCCAGAGAGTTAACGGCATCGCGATCGCGCTGCAGGGTATCAATTAAGAGTTGCGTAATATCCTCAATACTGAGGGGCGTTAAAATAATTTGATTAACGATTGCCCCTTGCTCTTTCAAGCGTTCAATTGTGGCAATTGTCGGATGATTGACATCAACTTCATTATCCCGATAGGCACCGAGTAAAAGAAAATACTCCGTGTTGCGATCGCTCATCATTAATTCAATTAACTTCAGCGTACCAAAATCTGCCCATTGCAGATCGTCTAGAAAGATAACCAGAGGATGATCTTTCTGGCAAAAAATGCGAATAAAGTGCTGAAAAACGCGATTAAACCGATTTTGAGCTTGTGTTGCTTCTAAGGGTTGAACGGGAGGTTGCTTACCAATAATTACCTCGATTTCGGGGATAACATCCACGATAACTTGACCGTTAATTCCCAAAGCATCATTTAACTTATCGCGCCATCCATTTAATTCTGCTTGGCTTTCGATTAACAATTGACGCACGAGAGACTGAAGGGCAGCAACAATGGCGGAGTAAGGAATATTTCGCTGAAATTGATCGAATTTACCAGCAATAAAATAACCGCGTTTCTGGGAAATCGGTCGATAGAGTTCTTGGATAAATGCCGTTTTACCGATCCCAGAAAATCCCCCCACTAACATCATTTCTGCTCGTTGTTTAGAGGTGGATTCTGTTGTATTTGACGAGTTATTTTCTTCGGTGACTCGCTTAAAAGTTTCTAGTAATTGTTCAATTTCTAATTTTCGTCCGTAGAGTTTTTGCGGAACT
This sequence comes from Coleofasciculus sp. G2-EDA-02, assembly GCF_040226375.1. NCBI lineage: Bacteria > Bacillati > Cyanobacteriota > Cyanophyceae > Coleofasciculales > Coleofasciculaceae > Coleofasciculus > Coleofasciculus sp. G2-EDA-02. The sequence goes on from NZ_JAVKEW010000117.1 coordinate 27,881, forward strand.
TGCAATTGTTCGGCAAAATCGCGACAAGCCAGGGGAAATTCGGCAATTTGTCCGGTTTGTTGTAACTGATTGTAACATTCTTCTAAATCGGCTTTCAATCCCAACCCTGTCTGATAACGTTCCTCGGCAGTTTTTGCCAATAATTTCATCACGATGCGAGAGATAATTGTGGGAATTGAGGGGTTAATTTCATAGGGAGGGATGGGTGCGCGGGCAATATGGCTGTGTACTAACTCTAGAGCATCGCGGCTTTCAAAAAGTAACCGTCCGGTTAGGAGAGTGTAAAACGTTGCTCCCAAGGAATAAAAATCCGTTCTGTAATCGAGCGTTCGGTTCATTCTTCCCGTTTGTTCTGGGGACATATATGCTAATGTTCCTTCCAAAACATCAGGATTTTTTAAAGTAGGGGTTTCCTTGGTAAAAATGCTAGAAATTCCAAAATCAATAATTTTTACTTGTCCGGTTTCGGGATTAAAAATAATGTTAGAGGGATTAATGTCTTTGTGAATAATATGCGCTCCATGAATTCCAGCCAATGCTTCAGCAAGTTGTATCGCGATTTGCAGGAACTCTAAAAGTGTAAAACACTGAGACTTGAGCCAAGTGTCTAACGATTGACCGCCAACGTCTTCCAACACGATGGCTAGAGTATTTTCATAAGGTAATAATTTATAAGCAGCGATCGCGCCTTTAATATTGAGAGAGCGAGTAATCTCATATTCTTGTTTATATCGCGTCAGTTCGGAGGGGTTGGGATAATCTTTTTTGAGAATTTTAAGGATAACGGTACGCTCGCCAGTATGAGGTAAAGCACGATAAACTAACGATTTATCACTCTCGTAAAGTTTAGCAATGATTTTATAATCCGTAATTGTATCCATTTTGCTCCCCACTGTTTTGTCTGTTTATGCTCCATTGTAGAGCGTCAATATAGACTTTTCCCAGTTTTCAACTATTTTAAGACGGGTTGAATTTAGTCCTCATAAATTAAAAAACTGATCAAGCATTCCATAATGTTCGATCAGTTTGTCAATATTTCAAGATATTTGATCTTCTAGTCTCTCTTCAAAATATTGGACAATGGTATTTTACGTGAAGGCAGTCGGGATATAAACAGAAGGGGGAAGGTAGTTTCCGCCAGGCTTCGGAGCTAGGTCACTTGCCCAGTATTTTAACTGTTCTTTCGTTACAGTAAGTTTACCCAATTTAGGACGGGGCGGGTAAGCAATGAAATTAATATATTTCTTGCCGTTCGTTTTACATTCATCCGGTGCATCTTCGATGTAACCACTAAATGCATTCGTTATAACTTTCACATAAAAACTTTTACTAAACTCTTCGTTTTCCGGTATTGATGTTATAAGACGCTGTCCAGTCATCTCTTTCATTACTTCGGATAATGTTAAGTTGATATCTTCACCTCCTGGTACTTTCTTGGTTTCTCCTACTAATAGGTTTAGAAGAGCTTTCGCCCAAGTTTCTGCATTGGTTTTTGAGTTTGGGTCACCGTAAGAGAGATAAGCATCCGATTCTTGAGCTTGCGTTTGGAGAGCCTTAACAAGCAACGCTTTCAGTTTTCTTTCGTCTTTTTCTTGCGGACTATCAGCAAAAGCTAAATAATCACACCACGTCCAAGCGGTTAATCGAGACCACTGCGTTACTCCCGCTTTAATTTCTGTTAACTTCTGTTTCAGTCCATCGGGAAGTTTAGTCTCTAACAAACAGGCACCAGGTGTAGGCTCAGATGTAGTCATTGTCGATTCTCCTTGAAATGATTTTTTTGTCTGTGGATTCAGTCAGACACCAACTGATAATGATTCATAGCTGAATCTAATGCATTTAATTATAAACTAAAACAACATTTTATGCCGATTTACTAGATTATTGATTGAAGTTGTCTTGGTTAGGTAACAGTAAAAAGCTAAAATCGGCATAAGTTTTCTTGTCTCTGAGTTTAGCTAATGTATGACAAGTAATACAAGAGTTGCCCTTCTCATCGATTTGAACATAAGGCTCTAAGGTAACATTTGCTAAACGCAAGGGCGTCACACCCCGTCCACCAACCTCTGCAAGTTTATAAGGATCGTAGGGATTTTCCAGCCACTGAACGCCAATGAGTTGATAATTTCGCCAAACAGAAGTGGCTAGTTTTTTCTGCCATTTCTCATTAAGTGACTGAGCAAATTTAGGGATAGGAACCAGCCGAGTAATTTGAGATGGTGTTTGTTCCTCAACGCCAGTAACAGTTGTTGTCACTGCATGAGGAAAATCCTGACGCCAAAGGTATGGTTTTTTAACATAAGGTGTATTTACTTGACAGTTTTCGGTACATTCAGAAGAATACAAATTGTAATGTTTCTGATCTCTCGACGCTGGCAGACTTGCGTTATCTGGTGCGTTATTGTTATGCTCAAAAGTCGCCCAAATCCACCCTTGTTGGCTAGTTTTTTGCATGATATGAAAACCGACTAAAGCTACAGGTACTGTGGTTTTTTCTGTCTTATTTTCGGGGGTTGTGACATTGAATGTTCGCTTTGTCGTGTAATATTTATCGGGGGCGGATGAGCCATCAGGCAACACCTTAGAATCGGGCAAAACCATCCACGATGCCTTAATTTCAATCGCTCCCATCCAGGTATTCACCTTGCAAGGGACATTGAGATGATCGGGAGTTTGCGGAAATGTTCCATTGGGTTCCTTAGCGCTGCATGCCAGTTGAAACAGATTATCTGTATTGTTAAACCCCTGGAGATTCTTATCAGAATACCACCCACTGTCAACAATTTGGTTAACCTCCACAGGATTCATGCGAATTTCATTCAGAATGTAGTTTCCGGCGCGATCTATTAAAGGCTCTTGACCTCGTGAAAAGATATGCAAATGATCAGTTGACTTAAGTTTCTCCGACTCTATAGTGGGTTCCGACGCAAATTCCGTCAACCGCAAGTCTTGATCGACAGACTGATTACCGTTAAAACCCAAACATTGAGGAGGAACAATCGGCTGAAGTTCGGGTTTTTCACCATCAGACTGAAAGACATCCTCTGGAAAATGGTAAAACTCCCAGACACGAGCCTTATCATGAGCTTGACCAATTTGCTCCTGTGAAGGTAAACCAGTCTGGCAATCTGCGGGCCAGTTAAGAGCGACAAATGTCTGCCAAGCGAAATCCCCAAACTTTATGTCCCGATTATCATGGACTAGGCTGGGATTGACGGGAATCGTTGCACTTAACTCAGCACGGGGTGAGTTATCGGTTTGAGTCCGAGCATTTTCGCTACTCAGCAGCAACAAACCACCACACACTACACAAGTCAGAATCACATACAAAATACTGATAAAGCGTCGATGAAGACTCATTTTAACCATTTTAACTTTGTCAAAAAACTATAGAATGCACAACATAAATCTTCTGTCAACTATTTAGCCTAGATCAAGTTTGATTTGTCAAGTATTTTTTTGTTAAGAAATCAATAGTTAAGTCAAGTAGTCAACTACACCGAACGATCGCACCAGCGCTTTACCTGCAACTTTTGCGCGATCGCAACTCCAACTCTTTCACGCCAAACCATAGAACCGACGGGGATTATGCCAAAGAATTTTTTCTAGGACTTCCTTGGATAATTGTCCTTCAAGTGCCACCATATCGGCAACCACATCGGGGTTATGATCCATGTGGGGATAGTCTGAACCAAAGATGAGATTATCTTCGCCTAGTTCCTCTAACAGCTTTGGAATATAGGTTTCTGAGGGTTCTACGGCAATAAAGCACTGACGATGAAAATATTCCGAAGGCTTCATTTTTACCGTATCTTTTACTTCCCAGCGTAAGTCTTCGTACTCGCGATCCAGTCGCCACAACCAGTACGGTAACCAACCACAACCCGACTCCAGAAATCCCACCCGAAGTTGCGGATGATTTTCCAAGATTCCCCCTTCAATTAATGTCAATAATGCCATCATTTGTTCCATCGGGTGAGAACAAGCATGGAGGGCAAAACGAGAGTGGAAACGATCCGCACCCGCACTGGGTACTCGGCTATGAGTTGTCTCATGGAGACTAACCGCAATATTGAGGTTCTCGCATTCTGTCCAAAACGGTTCATAAGCCGGATCATTGAGCAATCTTCCCTTAACAGGATTAGGGCGCAAATAGACAGCTTTCCAGCCAAAATTGGCAATCCGTCGCAATTCGGTAACCATCTCTTCCGGATCATGTAGATTCACCACCCCAACGCCCTTTAAAATGGCTGGATTATAGCTACAAAAGTCTCGCAGCCAATTATTATAGGCGCGGATATAAGCACCGACTTGTGGAGAAGCCATGGTATCAACACCGCTAATCCAGGAGAGGTATGTCGGATAAATAAATGCCATATCCACTCCCATTTGGTACATGGCTTGCACTTGAGACTCTGGGTTAAATTCTTTAGCAAAGGAAAGAGGGTGCGATCGCGCCACTTGTTTAGCGCCCTCATCAATCAATGTACCCGAATACTTGTTCATCACTGATACCCCTTGAATCTTCAGATCCGGAGTCGGGGCAAAGTCGCGAAATGCGGGTTCGAGATAGGTTTGCCAGAGGGAATCCGGTTCGTAAATATGGGCGTCTGCATCAATAATTCGATAATCGTTTAGCATGGTAATGTAATTAGTAAGTTGAACTCCTGCTTCCCCTGATAGTAATGAGCTACATTATTCATAACCAAAGCCCGATTGCCTCTTCAAGGAGAATCCTATGTCCTACAGCCAATTTACTCTAGACGATATCGAACCTAACTTTAATGTAACCATTACAGAAAAGGTCGGTATCTTCAATGAAATTCCCCCAAAAAAACACAGCCAATTTCTCCAAGAATTACTCAACTATAACATCCCCTTAGCCCTAGATATCGCTACCGAAAAAGCTAGATCAGAGATGATCATCACCCCTATTCTAATCGAACTGAAAAAACAATTCAACTCTCAAATCAGCTTATTTTCTGGCAAGGAATTTAATGTCGATCTGGAAAAAGGATTAACGGGATATTGCGATTATCTCATCAGTTATTCACCATCCCAACTCCTGATTAAATCCCCAGTTATCACCCTAGTCGAAGCCAAAAATGACAATATTCAATCCGGTTTAGCCCAATGTATGGCAGAAATGATTGCCGCCCAATTATTTAATCAAAACCATAGTAATTCAATCCCAACCATTTACGGTGGTGTAACCACTGGCACCAACTGGAAATTTATGAGATTAACCGAAAAAATAATTGAAGTTGATTCCCAGGAATATTTTCTCAACCCCATCAGCAAAATTATTGGCATATTGAGTCATTTTATTCGGACTGGCGCTGACTCAATAGGGTTACATCCATAAAGGAATTGGGTTCAATTCTGCCTCCGTCAACGGTTGTTCCAGCCAATCCATTTGTACGGGAACATCATACAATCGTCCTGAACCTAATCGCTTCCAGAAATGCCGCAAACCGGGAACGATTACTTTAACCACATTTAAGCCGATATCGGGGCGGGTTTGATCGAGAACTAGCATTTCCATCCCCTTTTCCTGAACCAGATTCTGACAGTATTTAATATCGTCTAAAAAATCCTCATGCCAAATTATCGCATAATCAGCGTTACACTTAGGAGCAACGCCGCGATCGGGGATTAAATAAGGTTGATTTGCTAATGTTGCCGTTTTCCACCAGTACAATACATGAGGTTCCGCCGATATAGCATAGCGCGTCGTACCATCGGGATTCGCATTCAAAACCGCCGGAAGCATTTGACAAACTTCTGTTAACGCTCGTTGTATGGCTAGCTTGGGGTCAAAATGAGTACCAAATCCCAAAATAATATCTTCAACCTCGCGATCGCGTCGTCGAGAAATAGCGGCAAATGTGGGAATAGTTATATCGCTAGTGATATCAATAACCCAAAGTTCCCGCCCGATGGATTGGTAATAATTGGTGATAGCGGTAAAATAAGCATCGTCAAAACTCTCTAAATCTACGCTTGGTTTTTGCAGGCGATTGTACCACCACAACGCCACACTATCTCGCTCCACCAATTCCAAAAATCCATGTAAAATTGCCTCTTCTAACGTATTCCCAGCCGCACAGCCATTAGTCGTTGCCCAACAGTCGGGATTGGCTGGCTGGGGATAGCCAAAATAACAATAAGCTGTGGGTAAATATTTAAATGCTTGCTGAGTTAAGGACCAAATTGGAGTCCACTCAATGTCCCGAATTTCATCAAAGGGTTCTGGAACCTTCTGAAACTGATCCGTACATTGAGCATTCCATCGCTTTCGATTGTCATATTGAGCCTGACTGAAGTTCATACAAGCATTCGGATGAATGGCTCCATCGCCGAGGTTTTGGTAACTGCTCTTAATCCGGATTTCATCGCCTTGAAAAATACTCGAATATCGCTCGATGGCTTCACCCAAACCGCTGGCTTTGGCTTGAGTATCGGTTCTTCCTTTGCCAGAACTTCTCCCGCCAATATTTTTTTGCAAATTCTCTAAATCGTCAAATATGGAGGCACAGTGATGCTTAGCGGTATAGATATGAGCAAAACCATTAAAATCATAAGGCAGCTTTTCTAAAGAACGCACGACTCCCGATAGGGGACTAATATGATGTTGGTAGCGTTCTAAGGTTTCTTCGGGGGTAATGTAACGATGTCCGCCATCCTGGGTAAACCGTTTCTGGCGGCTACCCAGAATTACAGGTAACGGGCGATCGCGTTGGGGTTTAAGGTAGCCACAATCGGGACATTGGGGGCGTTTGACAATAACGTGATTTTGTATGGCTAGAGATAGGGTATTATAGGTGACAATCACCCCTTCCAGTCGTTTATTTTCGCCTTGAAGAATCCATTTGAGAATCTCATTTCTTGCCATTGCCAGAGCCGTTTGTTGAGTGATTTGCAAATCCACAAGGGGAGGGGTTAAAGGGGAAAGGTTATCTCGGCGTCGCTGAATAAATCCTTCTGAGGGTCGATTATTTCCTAATCGCTGTGCCAAACAGTGCCAACATCCGGTTTTTCCTGGCTGAAAAATGGGTCCGATCCAAAGCAGAGTCCCGACGGGTTTAATTAACATCCAAGGACGAGATTTTTCCAGATTGGCTCGGTTAATCGCGGCTAATTCCTCTCGTAAATAGTCGTCGGTTATGATAATTTCAATATCTCCCTCATCGCCAACTTGGATGTGCGATCGCGCTAAGGTTTCAATTAAATCTTTGCCGGATTTGGAAGAGGGTGCTCTAACGGTAACCTTAGTTGATTGCAATCGCTTGTCTGCTTCTTTGGTATCGACAAGCAAAGACTCGCACAATAAAGTGAAATTCGGATCTAACAGGGGTTCATTTTCAATAATTAATCCCTGCTGCTCCAACTCCATCAGCGCATAAAAGAGATAAGCCTCTGGGAATTCGTTGCTGAGTTGGCGAACAATTTCCTCCTGAGTTCTCTTACCATCCAGCAAAGGGATTAACCGTTGATATAAAGAATCGTTTAGGAATACTGTCCCGACTTCCGACAATAAAAAGATACCGTCTGGGTCAAGTTTTTCCCAACGGAAGCTGTTTTTTAATTTTGGCTTTTTAATCATCATTATTGACATTGGGATCAATATTCATCGCTCTCAGGCGATCGCGCAACGCCTGTAACTCTGACTCGGCGCGATCGGATCTCTGTTGCTCTCGTTCGGCTCGTTCTCGTTCTCGTTCTTTCTCTTGTCGTTCCTGTTCAGCTCGTTCTTCCCCAGTTAGCAATAAATTACCCTGACTATCCCACCAGCGCAACCAAGGTAACTCCATATTCTGATATCGTCCTTGCCAAATTCCCAATTCTACTCCCAACTCTTCAATCGCAAAGTGTTCCCGCTCATTCGCCGACATGAGTTGGTAACGGTTTTCCAGCAAACGATACACCTCTACCCGCTCTCGTTGGACTTCATAAATGCCGTAATACGTTGGTTGAATGATTGTTTCGTAAATCCAAAATTTTCCTTCCCAGGGGGTTTTATCTCGTTCCTCAGATCCATTTCCCGACACAAATTCCAAGACAATTTGTGGGGAAACCTGTTCTTGCCATAGCACGTAAGAGCGTCTTATTTGTCCGTCCAAATCTGGGGGTACATTAGGCACGTAAAACCAATCATGAGCTTCCGCACCATTGAGGGCAGAGTCAGTGATGCGCCAATATATGCCACTATCTTGACCAATGCAATACTGTCCGTCGGGATGACGGCGATTAAGAATGGGCAGAATTGAATCGGTAAGTAGAATGCTTTGAGGATGTTCTTGAAAATTCTTCACAAAAGTACCATCTTCGCAGGGAAGTTGGGTATGGTCAGGAAGCGACGTGGAGATTTTGGGAAACGTCATGACAGTACCAAGAATACTGTTGTGATTTTATCATAAGTACCTGGAAGTAATTCTGAGTCGTGATCGCCAAGAACTTTCTACTCCCGGTGACGCCAACGAGTTTACAGAACCCGTACTGGGTTCCCAATCCTTAGTCACAGTCAACGGTTCACGCCATCAACGCCAACTGCTCATGCCCCATTTCCATGGCGATCGCGTCAACGCGGCAGAGTCGTTGATTGAGAATACATCAGGACACGATATTAATCAACATCGCCAGCTTCATCGACAACAAACCAATCTTCATCCAGGGCTTGTTCTAGGGAAATATGAGCATCCTTTGGCAGTGAAAATAGTTTAGACACCGACTTAACCGCTACAGGATAGGCTTTGGCATACATCGCTTCTAGTTCAGATTTTAAACTCGGACTGTCTTCTAAACGCTGTTGAATTTGAGCGCGAAAATATTCTCTGTCGCTGCACTAGATCCCCGACTTCTTGAAGAAGTCGGGGATCTAAATTAATCTCGCGATAAATTCGCATCAATTGATGCAATCGGTTGGGTGTGAGATTGAGCTTGGATCACCGAAGAGTGCAGCATGGACGTATTTGTCACTGAATTATTGGCGAGGGTAAATAGGGGATTAGACAAAATTCCCGCCAGAGAGGTGACAACAACAGAAAGAACTAAACCCACTTGCAATGGACGCATTCCGGGTAAATTCCAGCGGATTTCCGGATAATTTTTCACCGCGTCGGACATTTCTTGGGGTTCTTTAACCACCATCATTTTGAGGACGCGGATGTAGTAGTAAATGGAAACTACAGTGGTAATTAGACCTAGCAAAACTAAGCCATACAATCCGGCTTGCCAACCTGCCCAAAACAGGTAAATTTTACCGAAGAATCCCGCTAAAGGTGGAATTCCGCCTAAGGACAGTAAACAAATACTTAATCCTAATGTCAGCAGGGGATCTTTCTGATACAATCCCGCATATTCGCTGATTTGATCCGTACCGGTTCGCAGGGTAAACAGAATCACGCAAGCAAAACCACCTAGGTTCATGAACAAATAAACCAGCAGATAGAAAATCATACTGGCGTAGCCTGCATCTGTTCCCGCAATTAAACCAATCATGACAAAGCCGGCTTGGGCAATGGATGAATAGGCAAGTAGGCGTTTCATGCTGGTTTGGGTAAGTGCTACCACATTCCCCAACACCAGACTTAAAATAGCGAGGGCAGTAAAGACAAAGTGCCATTGTTCGCTAACCAGGGGAAACGCAGTTACCATTAAACGAATGGCGAGGGCGAAGCCTGCGGCTTTAGAACCGACAGACAAGAAGGCGACAACGGGAGTCGGGGAACCTTCGTAAACGTCAGGTGTCCATTGGTGAAACGGAACCGCAGAAATTTTAAAGGCAATTCCCGCGATCGCAAAGACTAAGGCGATTAAAATACCCAAGGATGGGGTAGATTCTAAACGAGCAATACCTGTCGCGATCGCATTTAAGGTAGTTTCGCCGCCAGATAAGCCATACAGCAACGACACGCCATACAGAAACACCCCAGAACTCGACGCGCCAATCAGTAGGTATTTCAGCGCCGCTTCATTGGAACGAGGATCACGCTTCATATATCCCGTCAACAGGTACGACGAGATACTCAGAGTTTCTAGGGAAATAAAGATGGTAACCAGTTCATTTGCACCACTGAGGCACATCGCCCCCAAGGTAGCGGTAAGTAAAATACCGATAAACTCGGCTAACGAGGTGCCAGACTGCTGAACATAGCGAATCGATAACAAAATGGTTACCGTCGTCGATAAAGCGATGATGCCGCGAAAGGCTATACTCATGGCATCCCCATTAAACCCACCAAAAAAAGCCAGGGGTTGGGCAACATCCCAGCGATAGTATAGGGCAACCAAGGCAACCAGCAGTCCGCCGATGGCGACGTAAGGCAGGATGTTAGCAGAACGTTTACCTGCAATCAGATCAATTCCTAAAACCAGTAACAGGGTAATCACGACGATTCCCTCTGGCAAAATTATCCCAGCATTAAGCTGGGCAGCAATAGTGGCAAAATCCATTATGGTCTATGCTTAGGGTCGTATCCAGAGACTAACGTTCTTATCATATCGGTGATTGGTACAGCTTGTAGAGACGCACCATGGAACGTCTCTACCCAACCAAGATTGAACACCACAGCCAAAGGAATCCGGAGCAGATGTCAGTTAACGTAATCGCGGAAGTCCTCACCCTCAACAATAGTAGGGTGAGGATGGACAGCGGAAAATTGAGGCACGAAATTTTCAAATTACATGATTTAAACTCTATTTTTTAGTGTTATAATAACATTAACCCTCCTAGGTCTACATGGTAATGCATGGGAAGACAGATGGTTGGGCTAGGTGTGATAGAGATGTAGTCCTTGCGCGTTAATGAACTCGACCACCGTTCGTGAAAGCGTCCTCCAAAAGAATAGCGCAAGATGTCTAATGGCATTATCCGGTTAGAACTCTAACCATAAACCGCTCTAACCAAGCGGACTAACAAAATATCACTGTCTGCGGGAGGCGGACGGCTGCCTGTTGATGCTGAGTAAGACCATCACCGGATTTAGTTCCGGACTTTCTCGTTGCTGAAAGTACCCAACGTGGCAT
>NZ_JAVKEW010000118.1:0-5540 GCF_040226375.1 Coleofasciculus sp. G2-EDA-02
GGGGATTGGGGATTGGGATTTGGGGATTGGGGATTGGGATTTGGGGATTGGGGATTGGGATTTGGGGATTGGGGATTGGGATTTGGGGATTGGGCGAAGCATTCGCGCTCTTGTGTTGGCATAAAACCGAGATATTTGGGCGCGAATGCTTCGCCCCTACGGCCCCTACGAATGCCTCTGTGATCCTCGGTGATTCCTTTGACTCGCAGGGTAACACCTCCATGGCTGGTAAATTTAATCGCGTTCCCCAGTAGGTTAATTAAGATTTGACGCAGCTTTCCTTCATCGGTTTCCACATAACGAGGTAGAAGATTGTCATAGTCAAATAATAACTGCAATCCCTTATTTTGAGTCGGTAATCTGAACATTTCTTCTAGACTATCAAGTAAATCGTAGAGATCAAAACTATAACAATTGAGTTTAATCTGACCGACTTCAATTTTGGACAGTTGCAGTACATTATTAATTAGGCTAAGTAAATGTTCACCGGAGCGACAAATAATGCCAATATGATCGCGTTGTTCTTGGCTTAGGGAAGAATCTCGCCCTAACAACTGAGCAAACCCAATAATCGCATTGAGGGGAGTTCGTAATTCATGACTCATATTGGACAGGAATTGGCTTTTGGCACGATTTGCCTTTTCAGCGGTTTCTTTGGCGAGTTGCAGGGTAAATTCCGCCTGTTTGCGATCGCTAATATCTTGGCTGACGGCGATCAGACAGGGTTGCTCATCTAGGGTAATCCGTTCGGCTGAGAGTAAGGCGGTGCAAATGTCCCCCGACTTGGTACGAAAATCAAATTCATAGTTGCGAATAATCCCATTTTCTGATACTTCTTTTAACATTCGGTTTCGGTCTTTCAGATTCACCCAGAGATGCAAATCGAGGGCGGTACGACCGATAATTTCTGTGGCAGAATATCCGGTAAACTGGCAGAAGCTATCATTAACATCAATATGACAGCCATCACTTAATCGGGTGATTGTCATAGCGCTGGGACTAGAACGGAAAGCACGGGCAAACTTTTCTTCTGATTGATACAATGCCACTTGGGTGCGTTTGCGATCAGTAATATTGCGGGCAACCCAGATGACTGAATTGTTGGGTAATGGGGCGATACTGGCGGTAAACCAAACCGTTTGATCGCCATTGTTTAAACTGTAATCAAAATGAATGGGTTCTTGGGTTTGGATAACTTGGCGAATTTGTTGTAACCAGATTTGGGCATTGTCACCATCGAGAAACTGTTCAATCGTTTGGTGAATCAGGTGTGCCGATCCTTCAATGTCGCGAATTGGTCGAGTCGGTGCGACTTCGATATCATTTATTTGAGGATCAATAATCAGGATAATATCAGGCATTGCTTCAAATACTGCCCGCATTTTTCCCTCAGAGGTTCGCAATTTTTTCTCGAGCAACTTGCGTTCTTCAATTTCTTGCTGAAGTTGCTGATTTTTGGCTTCTAATTCTTGGGTGCGATCGCGGACTTCGTGTTCTAAGGTTTGGCTATAATCAGTTAAAATTTTCTCGGTGCGTTTGCGGGTGGTAATATCTTGCAGTACGCTAATGCCATACAGCAGCGTTCCCTGTTCATCATAGATGGGCATTGCCCGCACTTCTAGGGGAATTTTATGATTAGAGTGATGCACTTCTAAGTCGTCAACGGTTACGGTTTCCCCTTGGAGCGATCGCGCGATCGGTAAGCGGTCTAGAGGGTACAATTGATTAGTACCCGCTAAGTAGAGTTGATAGGTGTGACAAAGCTGCTCGGTGTCGATAGTTGGATCTAAATCCTGTGCCAAAATCTGCTTTGCTTTTTTATTCATAAAGTAAAGCTTACCCCTAGCCTCTACCACCAACACGCCAACCGGTACCGCTTCCAAAAATTGTGCCAGCCGATTTTCGCTTTCACGCACGGCTTCTTCGGCTTGATCGTGCAACTGCTCAAACACAAAATCACCGTGCTCTGTTGATGTCTCTAGTAAGATTTTTAAGTCGGTATTTTCTTGCTTTAGGCGTACATTTTCTGCTTTAAATCTATGGAGAGTGAGCTGAGTCTGGATTCGGCATAAAAGTTCGGCTTGGGTAAAGGGAACAATTAAATAATCATTAGCACCGGATTCTAATATTGAGTTTAATTCATTGATATTATTGTGAGTAATTGAGACAATAATCGGCACATCCTTTAGCTGTGGCGCTTTTTGCAGATTTTGGATCTTTTCAGGAATGTTAATCTCTAGATGATTAATAGCTATCAGAATTAAGTTAGGTGGCGAATCAGGAGCATTATTAATAATAGATAGAGATTCTTCAAAGGTTTTGCCGTGGATTAGACTATAACCATAACTAGATAAATACTTGGTAATCCATTTCCCTTTTTCTGGGGAATTATCGATAATTAATATTTTTTTCATTTGTCTTGCGGTAAAATATTCATAACAGCTATTAATTTTTATTATTTTTATTTTGATATTCAACTAAAATGTCCCCGATGAATCTGACCTAAGTCAGTGACATTCAATTTAATGTAGTGAATTAACCCAAGTATGAGAGAGGAAATCGTTAATTTAACGGGGCGGGTTTAGTCGCATCTGGGTGGGGTAAGAAACGATAATAGTGAAACCCGCCCCTACATTCAGAAACACTCAAGACGCGCCATGGCATCAAGACGTGCCATGGCACGTCTCTACATACACTAGGGAGATATTCCTGGCTCGCTCTTGGAATACTTTTGTAACAACTGATTTACCTCTGGATTATACAGCCGCAAATAATTCCAATAATTCTCAAAAACTGCCTCCACATATCCCTTCGTTTCCGCAAAGGGAATCTGTTCAATGAAAGCATCTGGATCACTAAAATCATACTGCCTGATCCACTTTGCCACATTCCCAGGACCTGCATTATAACTCGCCACAGCTAATAGGGAATGGTTATTGTATTCTTGGTGAGTATGATCTAAATACCACGTCCCCAACTTAACATTATCATTGGGATCATTCAGGTCATATTCCTGAAGCTGAATTTTCTGAGCAATCCATTGACCCGTTCCCGGCATGACTTGCATCAAACCCCTGGCTCCCGCCACGGAACCGATTTGGGGTTCAAACCGAGATTCCTGGCGAATTAAACCCGTAACCAATAAAGGATTAAGCTGGCGCTGACCTGACCAATTGACAACGTAATCAAAAAATGGTAAGGGGAAAAGTGTATGCCAGTAAGCCGGTTCAGCACGCAGCGCTTGCCATTGTTGACGTTCTTCTGGGGTTTCGCGCCGACTCAAAAACCAAACTTGATTAATCCCATTGATGTTATCACCCACGCCTAAACGCATGACGCCATCGGTGAACTGTTCAGCAACCGTGGGTTTCTGTCGATTTTGAAACTCGGCTTGCCAAAGGGTCCAACTATCCTGATTTTGTCCCAATAGATGTAATTCTTTTAAGGTATCCGAGCCAGCCGGGAGTCGCGATCGCGTTTTCGGTAGCGCAACCGTTGGATTCACATCGCGCACAGTGGTAAAGTCGCCCACATCCCACCCTAAAAATCGGGCAGACCGCCACGCATAATAGGATTCTGGATACTGTGCCAAAACATGCTCAAAAGCAGCTTTCGCTTCATCTTGACGCCCCAATTCCATTGCCCATCTGCCCACCCAAAACGCCGCTTCGGGGGCGATAGGGCTATCGGGACTATCCTTGGTAATCGGTTGCGCCCAAAGCCATGCTTCGGCTAAATTCCCGGCTTTGGCTTTCTGAGAAGCCACCTGCCAACGATACTCCGCCGCCGCATTAGAACTAGGATATTGGGTTAACACCGACTGACGCGCTTGGGCGGCGGATTGAGAACTCCCCAAAGCATCCAGGATTGTTGCCTTGCTGAGTAAGGCTTCTGGGGCTTCATCGGGAAACTTAGCCACCACTTGATCCAGGTAGGAAATTGCTTCTTGGGACTGTGATAGACTCGCCAGACGTCGCAATCCTAAGCCCGTTTCCTTGGCATCAGGAAAGTCACGGATCAGCTTTTGATAGGCGGCTTTCGCTTCCGTGCGTTTGCCTTTGAGGTGATACCCGCGCCCCACTCGGTAAACATGTTCGGGCGTGGGCGGGGCTTTTGTATATGCTTGGGCAGCTTTGGCATATTCTCGGGTTTCCCAATAGCCAAAAGCAATAGCCTGCCAGTCTTCGGGCTGTAATTGAGACGCATACTGATCCACCAAGCGATCGCGGATTCCCCCACTACCAGGAGCATCGTGTGCTGATTTCGCCAATAGTAAGAGTAAATCCAGTTGTTTAGGATTCTGTTGCAGTTTTTGGCGGGCAATATCTAGAGTGCGGGGATGGGTGGGAAATTGTGCGATCGCCACTTTCCAATACTCTGGATTCGATTGACCTAAACTATAGAGGGCTTGCGCTGCTACGGGTTCATTCGGATAAGTCAAGAGAATTCCTTGCCAAGCTTTTTGGGCATTGGCTGTATCCCCCATTGCTTCGTAGGCTTGGGCGCGTTTGAGGGCAATGTGAGATGCCAACTGAGGATAATTAGAGTCTAATCCCTCTAACCATTGAAGCGCCGCCTCTGGCTGCTTTTGTTCAATTAAATCCGAGGCGAGCATATAGCGGGCGCGATATTGATCCAGGGATTGGCGCCCCGTGGCGATGTCAGTCAGTTGAGCCGCCCTAGCTTGGGGGGGTAGGAATACCAAGGGCAATACCAGGGATTGAGTATCCTTTTGGGTTAAACTGAGTTCACTGTTCGAGGACTCACCGCCCCAGTTTTCCAGAACACCCGTTTGTTTGAGGACAAACCAAGAGGAACCACAGATGGCAATCAGCAGTAGTCCCGCCCCAACTGTCACAGGAAGTCTGTATTTTTGTACCTTTAGCATGAAACCTATTTCGCCCAACACTGATAAGATCTACTGCTTCCCATTTTGACGAAGGATTGGGAAAATGGGTGGCATTTAGGGGAAGATGGGGGAGTTATCAGTTATCAGTTATCAGTTATCAGTTCTGAAATCATCCTATCCGTCTGCAATGCATATTGTTTAAGTGTCTCAAACTCTTTATTTGAAAGCCTTACCCTTAGTATCTTTTCCCTTGGCATTGTGGTATTTATTGTGCTACATTATCAAGGTAGTCTAGCACAGGCAAAAATTCGTGAGTATTGCCAATCGAGTAATCGATACTTATCACGTAAAGTGATGCTAGTACGTGAGGCGCGAGTAACCTAGAGAAAAAAACCCATGGACTCAAACGAGTGCCGATACCGCCAAAAGTGCAGCAATGCTTAGTCACAAGACTAGAACAATGTACTGTAGGGCATACAGAAACATGGGGAAAGAGAGGAACGGTTGATAAGACACTCTCGGTAAGTACCTGAACGCTTAGGGAGACAAGCCCTCTGGGGTTATCTAAGTTAGGCTCAATACTTGGTAGTTTTCTACGGGTATTTGGTTTAAGTATTGCCGCAAGGATAGATAGCTGTAAGGTGTGTCGCGGAACTAAGAATCCCCGTACTTATAGGACGGGGAGTGTCAA